>JAKSLO010000080.1 GCA_024401185.1 Bacteroidaceae bacterium
GGATGAACGTAAGCCATGTAGATTTGGAGAAGCTGACCACGGACGAGAACCACCGTTTCCAGATAGAGGGCAAGTTAGCAAACATCAGTCAGGAGAATGGCGTCAACGTGCAATACTCTACGCTAAAGAACATGGTGAGCGGTGAACCCGTGATGGTAAAAACCCTGTACAAGGATGCCCGCCTGATGACAAACTACGGCAAGTTGATAGCCTCGTACAACACGCTGCCCAAGACGGAGAACACGTATGGCTTCTTTCGTCGCTGGTTGCTGTTCCCTTTCAATGTGACCATCAGCGAGGCAAAGCGTGACGTGAGGCTCAAAGACAAGTTGTGCCAGGAACTGCCTGGCATTCTCAACTGGGTGCTGAGTTGTCTGAGAGAGTTACTGCGCCAGAAAGCATTCACCGAAAGCCCCGTGTGCAACAAGGCTTTGGAAGAATACAAACTGAACTGCAACAGCGCATTGCGATTTATGGAGGAGGGTTATGTGGTGAGTAATGAAGGGCGCTATACGCTGAAAGAACTCTATGCCGAGTATCTGACCTTCTGCCATGAGGAGAATATCACCAACCGCTATGGGCGCAACAACTTTATGCAACAGATACAAACGATAGGGGTGACAAAGCATAAGTCTAATGGCAATTGCTACTTGAACGTAATGAAGAAAGAAGAATAGGACAGTTTAGCAAGTTCTTATGAATAATATCGATATTGACACAGACCATGAGCGACCTTGCCAACTTTGTGGTGAATCAGGAAAAAATGGGCACAGGCGAAAAGGATGACGTGGGCGACGAGATTTTCGCGCTCAGACTGCGCCAGCTTCGGTAACCCTACATGGAATGTATCTCTTGCAACGGTTTCATAACGAAGTCGCGCTGGTGCATGAGGGGGTGGGGGATGATGAGCTGTTTGGCCTCTTCGCCTTCGCCTACCCATGTGTTGAGGGAGAGGTCGTCGAAGAGAAGGATGTCGATGTCGATGGTGCGGTCGTGGTAGCCGTTGTCGTCACTCTTTGTGTGGCGTCCCATCTCTCGCTCTATCTGTTGTGTGACCAGGAGCACCTCCTCGGGTTCGAGGTCGGTTGTGCACCACACCACGGCATTGAGGAAGTTGTGCTCGCTCTCAAAGCCCCATGGAAGGGTCTCGATGAATGATGAGCACGCCACCAACGAACCCACGCGCTGCTGCAGGTGCACAATGGCTTGCCTGAGCAGCGCGTGGCGGTTGCCCAGGTTGCTACCCAGGCTGAGATATACATGATGCTTCACCTTTAACTCTCTTAACTCCTTTAATTAGTCTTTGAGGATGAGCATGGCGTCGCCGTATGTGCCGAAGCTGTAGTGCTCAACCAAGGGTTCACCGGTAGTCTCGTCGAGGACAGGGTTGCCATCGCGATCCAGCACGGGGAACTCCTTCTTCAGGGCTTCCTTGTATGCCTTCATGATGGTGTCGTAGCCTCCATAGGCAGCGGTAAGCATCAGCAGGGTGCTGTAGGGCATGTAGAAGTTGGCCACCATGGCATCGGCCAGTGTGAAGTCGTAGGGAGGGAAGATGAATTTGTTGGTCCATCCGTCGAAAGGCTTGATGAGTCCGTCGGCGCTCACAGCCGTCTCGAGCACTCGCTGTACGGTGGTGCCCACAGCACATACCTTGTGGCCCTCGCGCTTGGTCTTGTTGATGATGTCGCAGGCTTCCTCGTTGACATGCATCTCCTCGCTGTCCATCTTGTGCTTGGTGAGGTCTTCCACGTCAATCTCACGGAAGTTGCCCAGACCGCAGTGCAGGGTGATGTAGGCAAAGTCCATGCCCTTGATCTCCATGCGCTTCATGAGCGACTTGCTGAAGTGCAATCCTGCTGTGGGAGCCGTCACGGCACCTTCGTTCTTGGCAAAGATACACTGGAAGTCCTCAAGGTCTTCGGGTTCGCTGGGACGCTTGATAATGCTCTTGGGCAGGGGAGCCTCTCCCAGGGCGTAAAGTGCGTTCTTGAACTCGTCGTGCGGACCGTCGTAGAGGAAGCGCAGGGTACGGCCACGGCTTGTGGTATTGTCGATGACCTCGGCCACCATGGAGTCGTCCTCTCCGAAATAGAGTTTGTTGCCGATGCGGATCTTACGTGCGGGGTCCACCAGAACGTCCCACAGGCGCAAGTCCTCGTTGAGTTCGCGAAGCAGGAAAACCTCAATCTTGGCACCCGTCTTCTCCTTGTTGCCATAGAGTCGGGCGGGGAAAACCTTAGTGTCGTTGAACACGAACACATCCTTGTCGTCGAAATAGTCGAGGATGTCGTAGAAGTGGTCGCGATGCTCAATCTCTCCACTCTTGGCGTGAACCACCATCAGGCGGCAGTCGTCTCGGAAACGTGAAGGGTGTTGTGCGATGCGGTCATCTGTCAGTTTGTACTTGAATTGTGAGAGTTTCATTATGTGATTTTTTTTATTGATTGCTTATTATGATGTCTTGTTTCTCCAGCCATTCGGGGAAGTCTTCTATCTGCATGCAGTCTTCCACCCTGACTTCGCCTACGCGGGTGCGTCGCAGGGCGGTGAGGTGTGCCCCGCTTTGCAGTGCCTCGCCGATGTCGCGTGCCAGGGCTCTGATGTAGGTGCCTTTGCTGCATACGATGCGCAGCGTGAGCTGCATCTGAGGCTCGTTGAAGTCGAGCACCTCCAGTTCGTCAATGACCAGTATCTTGGCCTTGAGCTTTACCTCTTCGCCCTTGCGTGCCAGCTTGTAGGCTCTGTCGCCATCCACCTTTACTGCCGAGAAGGCTGGTGGCACCTGCTCTATGCGTCCCATGAACTTAGGCAGGACGCTGTCGATGAGTGCGCGGTTGATGTGCCCGGTAGGGTAGGTCTGGTCGATGGGCTTTTCGAGGTCGAAGCTGAGCGTGGTTGCCCCTAACTGCAGCGTGGCGACGTACTCCTTGGTGTGAGCCTGTATCTCGTCAATCTGCTTGGTGGATCTGCCCGTGCACACTATCACCACGCCTGTGGCAAGGGGGTCGAGTGTGCCTGCATGCCCCACCTTGAGTTTCTTTACTCCGAGTTTGCGGCAGAGCAACCATCGCACCTTGGCCACCACGTCGAACGAGGTCCACTTGTAGGGCTTGTCGATATATATTGTTTCGCCTGTTATGAAATCCATTAGGTTTTCTTTATTTTATGGTCAACGGTCAACGGACACTTTTTCTCTATGCATGTCGCGATTATCGCAGGATGAGCAGCAGGATGCCTGCCAATGCACAATAGATGCCGAAGTAGATGAGCTTGCACTTCTTGACGAGCGAAATCATCCACTTGCATGCGATGCAGCCCGAGATGAATGCAGCCACGAATCCTATGATCAGGGGCAGGGTGTCGATGTGCTGTGCCTCGCCATGCTCGGCAATATACTCGGCGCTGGGGGCAAAGAGATGCTTGAAGTCGAGTAATGCCTCACCCAGGATGGGGGGAATCACCATCAGGAACGAGAACTGTGCCAGGCGCTTCTTGTCGTTGCCGAGCAAAAGACCTGTGGCGATGGTTGAACCGCTTCGACTCAGTCCAGGCAGCACGGCGCATGCCTGGGCAATGCCGATGATGAAGGCGTCGAGGGGTGAGATGCGTTCCTTCTCCTTGGCCTTCTTGTAGAAGTGGGTCAATGTGAGCAGGATGGCGGTGATGAGCAGGCAAACGCCTACTATGGTCACCTTGAGCGATTCGTCACCTTCGTAGATGCCCTCAATCTTGTCCTTGAGCACAAAGCCCACGAAGGCTACGGGAATCATCGAGACGAGGATGCTGAGCACGTAACGCTGTCCCTCTGTGAGGCGCCCCATGCCGCTGGCCTGCGTGGCAGGTGCCAAGGGCTTGAAGAAGTCTGTGAACAGCCATGCCACCTCTTTCCAGAGAATGACGAGGGTGGCCATCACTGTAGCCACATGTACCACGATGTCAAAGGTAAGGCCACCGGCCTCGGGGTCGATGTCGAGTAGCATCTTTCCTATTTCGAGGTGACCGCTGCTGCTTACGGGCAGGTATTCTGTAAGACCTTGAACCAAGCCAAGGATGAGTGCTTGTATTGCGTCCATAATATTGTTGCCGGTTTATTGTTGCTCTTTATTCTCCTCTGCCTGGGTGGGAGTGCTCTCGTTCTCGGTGGTCTTGGGCTTGTGCATGATGCCGTAAACAATGAAGGCAAAGCCAGCAAAGCAGACGATGGGTGCCACTTTGATGCGTCGTGCACTAAAGATCTCGGGGTTGAATGCCTCCTCGTTGCTGCCACTTCCCGACATCAGTATGAAGCCAATTACTACGATTGCCATGCCAATGGCAAGCAAAATGAAATTCATTTTGTCGAATGCAAAATTTTTCTTTTCCATTTTATGTCTAAATACAATTAAGAATTAACAATGATAATTAAGAATTAAGAATTAAGAAAGAAGAAAGAAGAATTAACTCTGCCCTATGTCCTATGCCCGAAACTAAGAACTATGAACTGTGAACTATGAACTATTTCACCGCGCCAGCTCTCCCCCCTCGGGGGAGATGTCATAGGCAGAGGGGGTCTCCCTCAGCTTTCCCACATCTGGTGCTCTTTGAGCTTGATGAAGTGGTTCACGCTCAGATAGGTGCAGAGCAGCATGATGAACAGTCCGATGACGAACACGCTAACGGCCATGATGATGATGTTTTGCGTGGTGATGAACTGGTGCATCATAGCATCATAGTTCAGCATGGAGTGGATGCCCACGAGCAGTATCAGGTCGGCCAGCGCAGACGCTATGAGCGCAATGCGCATGCTGCGCACCAGGAACGGGTGACGTATGAAACCCCAGCTTGCGCCCACCAGTTTCATGGTGTGGATGATGAAGCGACGGCTGTAGATGGAGAGTCGTACGGTATTGTTGATCAAGCCGATGAGCACGATGAGCAGCAGCGAGGCCAGTACCGTGAGTATCAGCGTTATCTTCTTGAGGTTGCGGTTCAGGTTGTCCACCAGGTCTTTCTGGTAGTTCACGTCCGTCACGGCGGTGTACTTCGTCTTGATGTCCTTTATGATCCATTCAAGGCTGTCGGAATTGGCATAGTCGGGTTCCATGCTCATTTCCAGTTCGGTAAAGTAAGGGTTGAACCCGATGAACTCCTCAGGGTCGCTGCCAATGGCTTCAATCTGCTCCTGCAAGACCTGGTCGGCAGGGATGAGTTCCACGTCCCTCACATAGGGTTCGGTTTTCAGAATTGACTGCATCTTGGCCGCATCGCTCTGGCTCACCTCGTCGTTCAGCGTTACCGTCACCAGCAGGTTCTCTCTCACGGCGCTCGTCACTCGTGTGGCGGTCAGCACGCAGAGTACAACCAGTCCCATGAGTATCAGTACCATGGTGGTGCTTATGGTGCTTGTAAAAGCTTGCCATTGCAGCGGGAATTTCTTCTTTTTTTTCATTTTACTTAGTAAATAGTCGGGGGTTATGGGCTACTATTCTCTGGTGCGTCAAACCTCCACTCCCTTCAGGGTGGCGCTGCTGCTCTCGGTCACTCTCACCCTTACCGTGTCGCCAATGTGGTGGTTGCCACGGTCGATGATGACCACCTTGTTCTGCTCGGTACGTCCAAACAGTTGTTCGCGTGAACGCTTGCTCACACCCTCAATCAGTATGTCGTACTCCTTGCCGATGCATTCCTCGTTGCGTTTGGCCGACATCTCGTTCTGCACGGCAATAAGCTCGTTCAGTCGTCGTATCTTGACCTCCTCCTCGATGTCGTCGGGCAGGTGTTTGCTGGCATAGGTGCCGGGGCGCTCGGAGTACTTGAACATGAAGGCGCTGTCGTAACCCACCTCGCGCACAAGGCTGAGGCTCAGCTGGTGGTCTTCTTCCGTCTCGCTGCAGTAGCCTACAAAGATGTCGGTCGTGATGGCGCAGTCGGGTATGATGCGACGTATGGCAGCCACGCGGTCGAGGTACCATTCGCGGGTGTACTTGCGGTTCATCAGCTTGAGTATGTTGTTGCTGCCACTCTGCACGGGCAGGTGGATGTGCTTGCATACATTGGGCTCCTCGGCGATGACGCGCAGGGTGTCGTCGCTCATGTCCTTGGGGTGACTGGTGGTGAAGCGTATGCGCATCTCGGGTGCCTCGCGAGCCACCCTTCTCAGCAGTTCGGGGAAGCTGATCTGTACGCCCTCCTGCCCTGTCTCGCAGCAATAGGAGTTGACGTTCTGTCCGAGCAGCGTCACTTCCTTGTAGCCACGGTCTCTCAGGTCGCGCACCTCGCGGAGTATGCTTTCCACGTCTCTGCTTCGCTCTCTGCCTCGGGTGTAGGGCACGATGCAATAGTGGCAGAAGTTGTTGCAACCACGCATGATGCTCACAAAGCCGCCAATGTGTGTGCCGCAGATGCGCTGGGGCACTATGTCGCGGTAGGTCTCTGAGAGCGACAGCTCCACGTTGATGGCCTTCTCGCCCATCTCGGCCTGTGCGATGAGGTCGGGCAAGGTGAGGTAGGAGTCGGGGCCACATACCAAATCAACGCCGTGCTTCTCCAGCAGTTCGTCCTTTACGCGCTCTGCCATGCATCCCAGCACGCCGATGATGAGGCTTTGCCCCTTGCGTTGTAAACTATGCAGAAACTCTAAACGTGTCAGAATCTTTTGCTCAGCGTTGTCTCTTACGCTACAGGTGTTCAGGAACACGGCATCTGCCTCCTCGATGTTCTCGCAGGTTTCATATCCGGCCATGCCCATTACTGAGGCCACTACTTCGCTGTCTGCCACGTTCATCTGGCATCCGTATGTTTCTATCAAGAGTTTTTTCATTTTCTTAAGTATTATTTCGTGCGCGTGTGCGTGAAATTGGCTGCAAAGATACAAAAAAAACTTGAATAAATGGTCATGTGACTGCCGTTTATTGAAATTTATTTTTCTCTTGCGTCTCTCCGTTGGTTATTTTTTCTTTTCATTGGGCATTTATTCTTCTTGTAGTTTTGCATAAAAAAGTACATATTTAAGCAATGCTTTGGTGTTCTAAACGTACGATTAAGTGTTCTAAATAGCAGAATATCTAAAAATGTTTTCTTAAAATTTGGAGGTAATATACAAAAAGCATATCTTTGCAATACATTAGATTTTTTCATAGTTAAGGTTTAGTTTTGAAAGCGGCTGACTGCGAAGTTCGTCGCTTTTCTTTTTGCTTTTACGTCTGGCGGCTTTCGTTGTTCATTTTTTCTTATCATTGTTTTTCAAAATGTAAACTGACTCTTGTGAAGCCCAAATGGTGTGAAATGGGGTTATCGTAACAAATATGATTTATCTTTTGGGGGACAAATTGAGTCAAATACGATAGTTCCTTGTATTCTTGCCTTACCCTTTTCGTAAAAACCATGAATCATCTTTCTGTTACTGTCTTGTTCATAGTGTCTTAAAAGCTTGTTTTCTTTGGGGTTATGAGTCTAAAAAGTACAATTTTGCTCCAGATGGTGCTTTTGGAGCTCTTCTTCGGGTCTTTTGGCAGTTGGGAGATGGCTGCAGCCAGGTGTGTTTGAGGAGGTGTGTGGTGCTTCTTTGAGAGGATTGCCGGGTAGGTCAGACATATAAAATATGGTGTCTCTCATAGCCTGTCTGAATGCTTTGGCCAGGGCTTTTTTCTGTCTTTCAGGTTGGCTGTCGTAGGGGATTATCGGCCTTTTATGTTGTGCTTGGAAAGAAAGAAATGTAAAGAATCCTTTATTGGTTTTTTGTGGTTATGAAGTTTTGTGGTTATGAGGTTTAAGGTTCACGCTACTTTCACCCTACTTTCACTCAGTCTGCCTACGTCTGGCTTACGTCAAAACACGTAAGCCAGACGTAAGCCAATTGGGTGAAACCTGAGTGAAACACGAAGGAAGGTCGGGTGTTGGGTCAACAAGTCAACGAGTCAACAAGTCGAGTGATAATGGTGCTTATTGGGCATCCTTTTGCACTTTTTCTCGAAACGATATGACGCAAACCATTATTTTTATTGATATTTTATTACTTACATTAGGTAGTTCGAAGATTTTTTGTAACTTTGCACGCAGAAATAAGAAAAAAAATACAACTATAATGGAATTTAATAAAATTACTGCAGCCGAGGCTGCTGCGTTGATTCAGAATGGTGACACCATTGGTTTGAGTGGTTTTACTCCCGCAGGTGCCCCCAAGAGTATTCCTGCTGCTATTGCAGAGAAGGCAGAGGCAGAGCATGCTGCCGGTCGCCCCTTCAAGATTAGCATCTTCACGGGTGCAAGTACAGGTCAGAGTTGCGATGGTGCCTTGTCAAATGCACAGGCTATCGACTATCGTGCCCCCTACACTACCAATGGCGACTTCCGTAAGCACGTCAACAACAACGAGCTGCGTTATAGCGACCTGAACCTCTCTAACATGGCTACCCAGATCCGTCAGGGCTATCTGGGAGAGGTGACATGGGCCATCATCGAGGCTTGTGCCATCGAGAAGGTGGGCAACAAGTGCCACATCTACCTCACCGCTGCCGGTGGTATCTCTCCCACCGTTTGCCGTCTGGCCAAGAAGGGTATCTTCATCGAGTTGAACGCCTTCCACAGCGCCAAGAGCATGGGTATGCACGATGTATATGAGATTGAGGATCACCCCTTCCGCAAGCCTGTGAATATCTGTAAGGCAAGCGACCGCATCGGTAAGCCTTACGTGGAGGTTGATGCAGACCGCATTCTCGGTGTACTGGAGTGCAACATTCCCGATGAGGCTCGTGCCTTCAAGGATGCTGACCCCATCACCACCCAGATTGGTCAGAACGTGGCTGACTTCCTGCTCTACAACCTCAAGCAGGGCCTTATCCCCTCAAGCTTCCTCAACCTGCAGAGTGGTGTAGGTAGTGGTGCTAATGCTGTGCTCGGTGCCCTGGGCCAGTGCCCCGAGGTTCCCAACTTCAACATCTACACCGAGGTGCTTCAGGATGCTCCTGTTGGTTTGATGAAGCAAGGTCGCGTGTTGAGCGCTTCTACTTGCTCACTCACCGTTACCAACGAGTGTCTGCTCGACATCTACGACAACATGGACTTCTTCAAGGATAAGCTCGTGGTTCGTCCTTCAGAGATCAGTAACTGTCCCGAGGTAATTGCACGTATTGGTGTTTGTGCTTTGAATACCGCTATTGAGTGCGACCTCTACGGCCACGTTAACTCAACCAAGATTTGTGGTACCAAGATGATGAACGGTATCGGTGGTTCTGCCGACTTCGCAGCCAATGCCTATCTCTCAATCTTCACCTGTGGTTCTACTACCAAGGGTGGTGCCATCTCAAGCATCGTGCCCTTCGCCAGCCACATCGACCACACCAACCACTACATCGATGCTGTGATCACCGAGTATGGTGTAGCCGACCTGCGTCACAAGAGCGACATGCAGAAGGCCGAGGCTCTCATTGCCGTGGCTCATCCCGACTACCAGCCTATGCTTCGCGACTACCTCAAGTATGCCAGCAAGAAGGGTGGTCATACACAGCACGAGTTGGCTGCTGCCTTCGCTATGCACGACACCTTCCTCCGCAAGGGTGACATGCGCCTGACCGACTTGGCTGAGTACATTAAGTAAGATTATACATTGCAAAATAATAAGCACCCGCAACTTCTTATTCGAGGTTGCGGGTGCTTTCTTTTACTTATTGAGCTTTCAAGAAGCAGGACATTCGTCCTCTAACTTCCGCGAAGCTAACTTCCCTTAACTTCCGCGAAGCTAACTTCCCCAAAACTCTTATTCTCTTCCTCTCTCGTCCAGGTAGCTATCCTTAAAGCCAAGGAAGTAGAGTACGCCATCAAGGCCAATGGTGTTGATGCTCTGGCGTGCATTGGCCACCACACGAGGCTTGGCATGGAAGGCAATACCGAGACCAGCTTCGCTCAACATAGGCAGGTCGTTGGCACCATCGCCCACCGCAATGGTCTGCTGCAAGTCCACCTTCTCAACCTGGGCAATGAGCCTGAGCAGTTCGGCTTTGCGCTTGCCGTCCACAATCTCGCCCACATAGTTGCCGGTAAGCTTGCCGTCTTCATCAATCTCCAGTTCGTTGGCATAGACGTAGTCAATGCCGTATTTCTTTTGGATGTATTCGCCAAAGAAGGTGAATCCACCACTCAGGATGGCAATCTTGTAGCCGTATTTCTTCAGTACGTACATCAGGCGATCTACACCTTCTGTAAACGGAAGATTCTCGGCGATGTCTCTCATCACACTCACGTCAAGGCCTTTCAGCAGCTTACAACGTCTTGTAAACGACTCCTTGAAGTCTATCTCACCCCTCATGGCCGATGCCGTGATGGCAGCCACCTCGTCGTACACACCATGCTTGCGTGCCAGTTCGTCGATAACCTCCGCCTGAATGAGCGTAGAATCCATATCGAAGCAGATGAGTCGGCGCATGCGACGGTACATGTTGTCGGTTTGGAATGAGCAGTCGATAGCCAGTTGACTTGACATTTGCAACAGTTTGCGATGCAGTTCACCTTTGTTGGCAGGTGTGCCACGCACCGAAAACTCAATGCAGGCGCGAGTCTTCTCTACGGGGTGCTGAATGCTGGCGCGTCCCGACATGCGCTGTATGGCGTCGATGTTCAACCCCTCTTCTGCGATGAGTTTGGTTACGGCTTCAATCTGTCGTGCTTCCAATCTGCGTCCCAGAACGGTCAGAATGTGTCGGTTCTTTCCTTGTCGGCTTACCCAGTCTTCATACTCTTCCATGGTTACAGGATAGAATTGAATGTTTACGCCCAGTTCGCTTGCCTTGAAGAGCAGTTCCTTCATGGCATGTCCTGAGTTGTCCTCTTCCACGCGGATAAGGATGCCCAATGAAAGGGTGGAGTGGATGTCAGCCTGTCCGATGTCCTGAATATGAGCATCGTACTTGCTGAGGATTTCCATAATACTTGCTGTCAGTCCGGGACGGTCAACGCCTGTGATGCGTAACAGTATGAGTTCTTCTTCGGTGGGTGTTATTTCAGTCTTTTGTTGTTGTTCCATTTTCTTGTTTTTATATTTGTCGTAATGTAGGTTAGTTGCCCAGTTCCTTGATCAGATTTTCCACTACGCTCTTGTCAACCATGAAGGCCGTTCCATGACGGATGCCCTGAGGCAATGAGAGTTCGGGAGTGTGGTCGGTCCATGTGTAGCCGTTGTCGTAGCTGGCCACCACACCATATTTGTGCATGCCGTAGATGTCGTAGTAAACGTAGAGCGTATTACCCACGAAGAGGGGGGCAGGCCCCTCGCCACGTGTGCCCTGATGGATGCGTTCACTGACCTGGATGGGGAACTTCTTCATCGTGCGGCTGCGGGTTATGCGAATGTTCTTCTCGTAGGGTTTCAGATTCTCGTTCTTTACAGCCATAATGAGGTCGCCGTTGATGGGACTCTTCACCACGGCAGCATCAATGGCGTTGAAGTCGGGATTGAACCACAACTTGGTCTTGCTGAATTTCTTGAAGTCCTTGGTCGTGGTGCAGTAGATGCGGTGGTTGTCGCCACTCTCGCTGAGGCAACCTTCCGTCTTGATACCCTTGGCATCGGGGATGGTGGTAGCCCAGAAGATGTAGTAACGTTTTGAAGGAGCATCGTAGTAGAGTTCGGGAGCCCAACAGTTCTTGGCTTTGGGTTCGTGCATCATCACGGGTATGGAGTCCTGCTTGCTCCAGTGGATAAGGTCCTTTGAGGAGGCATAACCGATGATACGGTCTTTCCAACTGCTTGTCCATACCATGTGGAAGGTACCATCGGGTCCTTGACAGATACTGGGGTCGCGCATCAGCTTGTCCTTGCCAATGACGGGACGCATAATGGATTTGTTGCCGTTCAGGGCAGTCCACTTCAAGCCATCGTAGCTGTATGCCAGATGCAAACCGTCTTTCTCACCTACGAAGTAGCTGAACAGATACGCCTTCTCCTGAGCCTTGGCAAGCACTGCGTTGAAGAGGAGTAGGAGTAGAAATGGTATTCGTCGCATGGTATTTAATTTTTTCTTTTTTGATTTTTTTTCTTTTTTGATTTTTCGATTTTTCGAATTTTCGGATTTCTCGATTCTTCGAGTTTTCGGGATTTCGAGTTTTCGATTTTTTGGATTTCTCGATTCTTCGATTTCTCGATTTTTCGATTCTTCGACAATTCGAGCCTTTAATTCTCGTTATTTTATTACAGGTATTTTTTAGTCAAAAAGCCCCGACTGATATCCTTCAAAGCCTGGTATCTTACGGCCGAGGTGCTTGTATGCCAGTTCGGTGACCTCACGTCCACGTGGGGTGCGCTTGATGAAGCCCTCCTTGATGAGGAAAGGCTCGTAAACCTCTTCCACCGTGCCACCGTCTTCGCCAATGGCTGTAGCGATGGTGTTGATGCCCACGGGGCCACCCTTGAACTTGTCGATAATGGTGGTCAGAATCTTGTTGTCGATTTCGTCCAAACCATATTTGTCGATGTTGAGGGATTCGAGCGCATAGCGGGCAATGGCCATGTCTATCTTACCGTTACCCTTGACCTGTGCGAAGTCGCGTACACGGCGAAGCAGGGCGTTGGCAATACGTGGTGTGCCACGGCTGCGACTGGCAATCTCGCCTGCAGCCATTGCATCGATGGGCAAGCCGAGCAGACCTGCGGAGCGCTGGATGATGCTCCGAAGCGTGGCAGAGTCGTAGTACTCAAGGTGCATGTTGATGCCGAAACGGGCTCGCAAGGGGGCTGTCAGCAATCCGCTTCGGGTGGTGGCAGCTACCAGGGTAAAGGGCGAGAGGTCAATCTGTATGCTGCGTGCCGAAGGTCCCTTGTCTATCATAATGTCGATGCGATAGTCCTCCATAGCAGAGTACAGATACTCCTCCACTACGGGCGACAAGCGGTGAATCTCATCGATAAACAGCACGTCGTTGGGTTCGAGCGAAGTGAGGATGCCCGCCAGGTCACCGGGCTTGTCAAGCACCGGACCACTGGTCAGTTTGAATCCAACACCCAGTTCGTTGGCAATGATGTTCGACAAGGTTGTCTTACCCAATCCTGGAGGACCGTGCAGCAAAGTGTGGTCAAGGGGTTCGCCGCGAAACTTTGCCGCGTCAACGAATATCTTGAGGTTCTCCACTACCTTTTGCTGTCCGGCAAAATCTTCGAAGTGAAGGGGTCGCAAGGCATTCTCAAAATCCTTCTCTTTCTGAGCGCCTTGTTGTCTGATGTCAAAATTCTCTTCCATAGGTGCAAAGGTACGAATAAGCGAGCGAAAACGCAAATTTATTTGCAGTTTTCCGAGC
>JAKSLO010000081.1 GCA_024401185.1 Bacteroidaceae bacterium
GTTCGCCTACGTCGGGGGGAAAGGTGATAGTTCATAGTTATGAGTGCATAGTGCACTTCGCGAGTGCATAGTGCATAGTTATGAATGCAGAAGAACTATGAATTATGACTGCGAAGCTTGATGAGAGGCATGTCGAATAACTATGAACTGATTTCCTTTCCTTCACGCTTCACTCACGGTGCACTCAGGGTGCGCTCACAAATCCGTGGAGAATTGTGAGTGAACTGTGAGTGAAAGTAATGCGAAGGTAAGACGAACACCGAACAAAAAGGCCCCCTCTCCTTCCCTCAGACAGGGGATGAAGAAGGGGGCTTGTAGTCTTATGTGACCGCCCTCGCACGCCTCTTGGGGAGGCGGCTCGGAGGGAGGTTGCTTATGTTTGCTCTTGCTCCCCATGCCTCGGGGAGAAAGAAAGCATAGTTACTGAGGCAACCGCACGAGGCGCAGACTGCGGCCGGAGTTGCGGCTGTAATGTTGAAAAAAAATTCTTCAAAGAGATTTCCTCCTAAAGATTTCTAGCCGAAGGCTATAAAAAATCAAGAAAAAAATCCAGGTTAAAATCTAAATCAAAATATTGGAACGACATGTTTGGCGTCGGCCTACGGCCTCAAAATCAAAAGAAAATCAATTAAAAATCTGGGTTAAAATCCGTCAAGAGGACATGGGTTCTCCCATCGGGGAGATAGAGGGGGCAGTTCATAGTTCATAGTACATAGTTCATAGTTCATAGTTTATTGTGTCTTTTTATTTTTCTTTACACACAAATATGAAAAACACCTCAAAACACCCATTTTCTTCGGGATGAATACCTACGGGAATATAACGGGTTAATAACGGGATGATATCGGGAAGGTATCGGAATGACTATAGGCAGGAGAAAAATACTAACAAAAACACGAGTGAGTTTATGCACCCCAACTAAACATTAGTTGTGTAGCCCCCCCCCTAACCCCCGTGGGGGAATAAGAGTAATGCTGAAATTACAAACTTGAATAAAAGTATAAATGAACAGGCACGGACTACTTAGAATGTAACCCGTGCCTGTTTATGTTACTCAGAGTAAATATGATAGCTATGCAGGATATTTACTTGTTGTCTTTTTCGCGAATCTCCACGCGGCGAATCTTACCGCTGATGGTCTTGGGAAGCTCGTCAACAAACTCGATGATACGAGGGTATTTGTAAGGAGCCGTCTCTGCCTTGACATGGTCTTGCAATTCTGCAACCAGTTTGTCATCAGCCTTGTCCACATAATCGGGAGCCAACACAATGGTAGCCTTAACCACCATGCCACGCACATCATCGGGCACACCCGTGATGGCACACTCCACAACCGCAGGATGAGTCATCAAGGCGCTCTCCACCTCGAAGGGACCGATGCGATAGCCACTCGACTTAATGACATCGTCGGCACGTGAGACAAACCAATAGTAGCCGTCCTCGTCACGATAGACAATATCCTTGGTGTAATACCATCCGTCGCGAATGGATTGCTCCATGAGTTCGGAGTTGTTGTTGTAGTCCTTGAAGAGTCCCAATGGCTTTCCCTCTTCCACTCTGATAACAAGCTGACCATGCTCAAAAGGCTTGCAAGAGTCGCCGTGTGCATTGAGGGCATCAATGGGGAACTGTGGGTTGGGCAAACCCATACTTCCTGGACGGGGATCGACAAAGGGATAGGTTCCCAATACCATGGTCGTCTCGGTCTGTCCGTACGACTCGTATATCATGATGCCGGTCTTCTGCTTCCATTCCTCAAACACACTGGGATTGAGGGCTTCGCCTGCAGTAGTGCAATACTCAAGGTGTGAGAGGTCGTACTTCGAGAGATCCTCACGAATCATGAAACGGTACACGGTGGGAGGAGCACAGAAGCTGGTAACCTGGAACTTCTCAATGACCTCAAGCATCTTATCGGGTTCGAAACGCCCCTCGAAGTCATACACGAAGATAGTAGCACCGCTGATTAACTGACCATAGAACTTACCCCAAACAGCCTTAGCCCATCCGGTGTCGGCCACGGTAAGATGCAGACTGCCATCATGGATGTTGTGCCAATATCTGGCTGTGATGATGTGAGCAAGGGGGTATGAGTAATCGTGCATTACCATCTTGGGTTCACCACTTGTACCCGAGGTGAAATACATGATGAAATTGTCGTTAATGCTATTCTGCCCCTTCTGCGACTGGAACCGGGGAGCCATCATACAACCCTGCCAGAAGTTCTCCCAACGCTGAGGCACGGTAGGACCAATGCTGATGCAATGCTGTAGGGTGGGACAATAGGCACGGGCACGAATGACGTTGCGAAGCACCAACTGGTCGCCCACAGCCACAATAGCCTTGATGCTGGCTGCCTGGCAACGATACACGATGTCCTTGTCGGTAAGCAGATGGGTAGCAGGAATGGCTACAGCACCTATCTTATGAAGGGCAACCATGGTAACCCACCATTCTACACGGCGCTTAAGGATAAGCATGACACAATCGCCACGCTCGATACCAAGGTTGACGAAGAAACTGGCGGCATTGTCGCTAAGAGTCTTAAGTTCGGCGTAGTTGATGTGACGCACATCGCCACGCTCATTTGTCCAAAGAATAGCCTCGCGCTCTGGATCCTCGGCAGCATAGGCATCTACAATGTCATAGCCAAAGTTAAAGTCGTCGGGCACATTGACCTTGAAATTCTGCATGAAGTCTTCATACGAAGAAAACTCCACCTTTGATAAATATTTGTGTAACATACAATTATATTACGTAAGAAACACTCTCTCTGAAAGTCTATCACACAACGTGTCTTGATGGAGACCTACTTTCAAAATCGAGTTTTCCAACCCTTAAATTAAAATTCCTACAATCTGCCTATTATTACAATAGTTATGGTCTTACTCTTGCCATTTAATTGGTAAAAACAATACCTATTTTGTACCATTTCACCACAAAACAGCGTACAAAAGTACAGAAAAAAAAACAGTTGATGCAGATTTATATCTTAAACTATGCTAAAAACAGGCAATTATGGTAAGAATTGGCATTATATGCGCCAAATATTTTGTTGCAAAAATAACAACCTACTTTTTGACTATCTCGCTCAGGGTGCCACGGATGGCAAACTTTGATAAAAAGCCATTCATGCCATTATGTTCTTGAAGGTTATTTTCGGGGAGGCTGGCGACGATTCTAATCCGGCGTACTGCAGCCAGTGAGTGGATCACCCGATGCGGTCATACCCTCGGCACTGACAGAGATGTGAGTGGTTTTACTATTGTTATAAAAGCTGACCTTGGCTTGTCCGTTGGCATCAAGCTGAAGATTGGGGTTCCAATATAGGGTGCGTCGATAATCTTTTGTATTGGGCAAAGGCTTCGTACTGTAATCGGGATGATAGAAGTCGTCGCAGATGTTGTAGCCCGTAAGCAGATAGTAACGATCGCGATAAGTCATGTACTGGCCCTCGTCCTCGAAAAGGTTCAGACTGACCGTCACAGAGGGCTGGTTGGACTGGTCAAAACGATGGTCTCCCTCAAGACGCGGAGAATAATCCGTATATACATATACCTTGTTAATATTACCCAGATGGTTATACTTCTGAAGTGTGAATGCCGTCATGTTAAAGGATGTAGGACGATTGTTGAAACGCACATCAAGGTCATAAGAGCGCTCCATATTCATATCGCCAATGTAGTTGCGTGCAATGTCATAGACAAAACGCGTGGAACCGATGTAGTAACCGGGACAGAGTCCGGCATCGCACACATCATTGAAAGCCTGATAGGCATCCAGTACATACGCGGGCTTGGAGGCATCAAACGCTCCCAGTCCGGTACGTCGGGCACGCACGGTGAGTTCGTTAAGGTTGCGCACACCAGCCTCCATTTTGTCGATAAGCGAGCCCGAAGGCAGTTCTCGCATCTGTGTCTGGTAGGCATTGTAGGGTTTCACAAAACGAGGATAGATAGGGGACAGCTTGACGTAGAACTCAGGATAGTTGGGCTCTTCCCGCTTGTCCACGCCATTCTCCACCCAGATATGTTTCTTGCCCTTCCACTTAGTAGAGTCGGACGCACCCAGAAAGAAGTACACAAATCCGTCAAAACGAGGTGCCTCAATCTTGAACTGCCCTCTGTTGTAGGTGGTCATGTCACCCTCAACGGTGTCACCCTTCTTACCCTTCACACTGGGCTGCAGGAACTCGGCATGCACCTTTAGCTCACGTTTCAGGTTGCCTTGCGACTCATTGAAACGCTCTGATGCCACATCATCCGTAATACGCTTGGCGTTGATTTGAATGCGTCGCATATCATTGTCCTGGGCAAACGATTGTATGAGACGCTGCTCTATAAATATGTCGTTAGGGTCTTCAAATTTCATGTCGTAGTTCTCAGGGGCTATTCCCAATTCCTCTTTCAGCACCTTGGCGGCATAGATGGCAGCACGTGCCGTCTTCCACTTCCTGACGAAATCGGTATTGGCAAAATCGGGATAACGTGCATTCAGTTCATCGGCATCCGGACTCATTAGTGCCTCGTCCAGTCCCTGTTTGGCAAGATTGGAGAAGAGATCCTCATTGTCAACTGTCTCATAACGATTTACCTCACCATATAGAACCTCCGAAATCTCGGGCATGTGTTTCAAGGTAAAAGCCTTGGGCGTGGCCATCGTCACCCAGTCGTAACGGCGCCATCCCTGTACCATCAGCAAAAGGTCGAGTGCACGTTTGTGATTGTCATCATTAGCCTCAAAGAAATATTCGGGAGCCTCTACAAAGCCCTTAATCTGACTGCTCAGCAACATCTCAGTAAGCATGTTGCCACTATCGTACAGATACTCACTGTGGGCAGCATCGCGTACCGCAAGTGAGATGGTGGAGTTCTTGGGTTGAGTGGAAGGATTCACATTATGTATCGTCAGGTTGATAGGTGCAAAGGGCTGGTAGCCATTGTCGTTGATACCGGTAAAGGTAAGGTTGGTGGGTTGGAAGTCAGCCTTACGCACGAAGACCAGGCGGTCAGCATAGATGCGACCCTCGGCATTGAACACACTGATTTGTATGACTCCTGTAGGCAATTTGTCAATGGGAATGACCACTTGGTGCTCGGACGAGGCCTGCAACTCAAGCGAGTGGGCCAGGATGCCAT
Organism: Bacteroidaceae bacterium; assembly: GCA_024401185.1. Taxonomy (GTDB): domain Bacteria; phylum Bacteroidota; class Bacteroidia; order Bacteroidales; family Bacteroidaceae; genus Physcousia. Next base: position 5,139 of record JAKSLO010000081.1, read on the forward strand.
GGCACATAGCCGTGATGCCCAATGCCTCGGCAGATGCCGGACCTGCATTGTGAAGCGTGAGGTGGATGCCATCGTCTTCTACCGTAGCATGCAGGGCACATCCTTCGATCTCTACTTCGGGCAGCTTACCTTTTGCATTGTACTCGCCTATTTCGCTGCTCTCTTTGCCGTCACGGGTCTTTGCCTCAAACACGTACCTCAAGGCCTTGTCTGTGTGGAGTAGAAACGAACCACGTCCCCGGCTCTCCGTCTGGGCTGTCACCAACACGCTGTCGCGCTTGTCCATAATGGTAAGTGTGCCTTCGAGATGGGTTCCCGACTCATCGTGCGCATCGAAGGCAATATAGCAAGGCTTACCGCTGATGAGATGTCCACCTTCGGGATAGAGCGTCACGGTGGCTTTCTTCTCTGTCATATCCTTTTTAAAGTAACGACGCAGAGGGCGCAAAGTCATCTCCTCGGTATAGTCGCCAGCCGTCTTGGGCTTGTCGAAGACAGGAAACACGCGACTGTACAGCTTGTCGTAGTCGCGATAGTACTCCTGTGCCATCTTCTTGCTGTAGAACCATTCCTCTGCCTTCTTGGTGTGAGGGTGCTGGTATTCGCCCCAGTTGAGCTGCCAACGGGTGTAGGCCCTCAACTCGTAGTAGCCACCATACAAGGTGTCAAGTAAGGCTATAGAACCATGTCCCTGTCCCTGCGTCATCTTCACCTTCTGACGTTCCACAAGATAGCCATCCTGGTTGAAGAGTTCTACATAAAGCAAATTACTCAGATCGCCGGGCTTACCATCTGAGCGTCGCGAATAAACCTTGTAGAAAATGGTGTCGCCAAGGAAATAGCTCGTATTATCCATGTGAATGAACACCTCCTCTTGAGGTAGTGAACTGCCAAAAGTCTGCAAACGCCGAGTCCATTCTGCAATGCTATTTTGCGCGTGGCATGTCAAAGAGAATAACGACAACACTACTCCCCACATCACCCACGCGCAACGTCGTGTAAGAATTACAGATGCAAAGTTGAATAACGACATGGTTTCTTGCTTTACTGATGATAACCAAAACACTCCCCTCGACTCAAAACATGAGCGCGAAGGGAGTGGAATGTGATTTGTATTGTTTAGAATTGTTCCAAATACTTGATTCTGCTCTCGGTGCTTGGATGAGTGCTGAACATGTTGCTGAACCATTGGGTAACGCCACCTGTCAGCGCCTGTGGATGCACGATGTAAAGCTGTGCAATGTCCTCACGGCCATTGGGTGCAGCTGCAGGCATACCCGAAATCTTGCGCAAGGCAGAGGCCAGAGCCAAGGGGTCGCCACAGAGTTCCGCACCACCCGCATCGGCCATGTACTCACGTTTGCGGCTGATAGCAAAGCGGGTCATCATCGTAAACATATAGCCCAAAGCTGCCAGCACGGCTGCTACAATCATGGCAATGATAGCTGCACCATTATTATCCTTCTTGTCGCGTCGGGAACTACTGCCACCAAACAGCAAGTTGCTCCACAACATGCGAAGGATGATGGACATGACCGTGCTCATAATGCCCACAAAGATAATGCTGATAATGAGCAGTCGGGTATCCTTGTTGCGAATATGTGTCAACTCATGTCCGATAACACCAGCCAACTCATCATCGTTGAGCATGTTCATCAGTCCGGTAGTCACCGTCACCGTGTAGCTTTTGGTATCTATGCCACTGGCAAAAGCATTTAGCTCATTGGTGTGCATGATGTTGATCTTGGGCATGGGCATACCGCAAGTCATGGTCAGGTTCTCCACAATATTATAAAGACGTGGGTTCTCTTTTCTTGTCACCTCATGCGCTCCCGTTGACATGCGAATCATCGAAGCATTACAGTAATAGGCGATGACGAACCAAACGCTCACACCCCCCACAACCCATGGCAAGGCTTTTATAAACTGATCATTGGCCCACGACAAGTCCAGTCCGCTACTCTCCGAGTAACCATCCTGCGACATGACACCCATAGCCACCAGGAACACGTACACCAAAAAGAGCAAGATAGACGGAAACAGGATGAGCAACAACGCTGACTTGCGGTTGTTGCTTGCCTGCTGCGTGTATATACCTACGTATTTCATTGATTAGAAACTGATTTCGGGAGCCTTATCCATAACAGCACGCTGCTCGGTGGGAATCTCGAACATGGGCTCGGTGTGGAAGCCGAATGCACCTGCCAAGAGGTTAGCAGGGAAGCTCTGAACAGAGGTGTTAAGTTCACGGGTGGCGCTATTGAAGAAGCGACGTGTAGCTGCCAGCTTGTTCTCGATGTCGCTGATCTCGCCTTGCAACTGCATGAAGTTAGCATTAGCCTTCAGGTCGGGATAAGCCTCAACGGCAACCTTCAATCCGGTAAGTGCGTTACTCAAGGCATTGTCTGCCTGAATCTTATCATTGATGCTACCTGCATTCATGGCAGCTGCACGGGCTGCAGTAACCTTCTCCAGCAACTCCTTCTCATGACTGGCATAACCCTTTACGGTGGCTACCAACTGGGGGATGAGGTCGTAACGCTGCTTCAATTGAACATCGATGTTAGCGAAAGCGTTTTCACGATTGTTGCGACGGTTTACCAAACCATTGTAAATGCTGATAACCCAGATAACGATCACAGCTACCACTGCGATAGCGACAATAAGTCCTGTACTCATTTGTTTTTAAATTTTTTAATGGTTAATATTTGTGATTTGTTTTGTTGCTTTAGCGTTTTCCTTTGAGGATATGTCTAATAGCAGAGCAGTTTCCTTGCAAAGATACATTATTTATTAAAAGTAAACAAAAGAATGGTCGCTTTTTTCTTTGTTTTCAGTTTTTTTAAGTTTCAAATGGTCAGTATTATTAAAAAATATTACTAATTTTGCCAAATATTTAATAGTTTACCCATATTATAGACAAAATGAAAGGAAATTTTATTTCTAAGTCCCTTTGTGGATCATTATTGCTGGCATTGGCCTTTAGCTTCATAGGCAGCACACCAGCATCAGCTCGCTTATTCAAGAAAAAGAAAGCCAAGACTGCACAGCAGGCTCCCCAACCTAAGCCCCAACCCAAGCCATCGGTGGATCGCGAAGGCTTGTTCCACGTTACCAAGATGAAGGAAGATTGGTTCTTCGTGATTCCTGATTCGCTGATGGGTCGCGACTTCCTTACCACCACCCGTTTCACCTCTACCCCCGCTGGTAGCGGTCAGTTTGGAGGTGAGCAGCTTAATGAGCAGACCGTCTATTTCGAGATGGTGGCCGACAGTCAGATTGTGATGCGTGCCCGCCTGCTGATCAACTATGCTGACTCAACCCAGCAGATCAACAAGGCCATCACCATCAGCAACGAGAATCCCATCATTGGAACATTCAAGGTAGAGAAGCGCGAGAAGGATGGTTTCAAGATTAAGGTAAAACAGTTCTTCAACGAGGACAATCCAGCCATTGGCGTGCCACAGAATGCCAAGAGACAGTTCAACCTCACCGGACAGGTAGGCGGCTACATCGAGGACATCAAGTCTTTCCCCACCAACACAGAGGTTCGCCTTGTCAAGACCTATGGCTCTACCAGCACCTCCTTGCCTGCTGCACGTGCCACAGGCAAGGTCACCGTCGGTCTGAACATCTCGTTCGTGCTCCTGCCCAAGGTGCCCATGATGCCCCGTTACTACGATCCTCGCGTGGGTTACTTCACCGAGGACTACAACAACTATACCGATGACCAGCAACGTGTCAAGTCGGTTCGCTACATTGCACGCTACCGCTTGGAACCCCGTCCCGAGGACGTAGAGAAGATGCGTCGTGGCGAATTGGTTGAACCCGTGAAGCCCATCGTATATTATATCGACCCTGCTACTCCCAAGCAGTGGCGCAAGTACCTCATCCAGGGTGTCAACGACTGGCAGAAGGCTTTCGAGCAGGCTGGTTTCAAGAATGCCATCCGTGGTGAGGAATGGCCCGAGGACAGCACCATGAGCATGGAGGACGCTCGCTATTGCGTCATCCGCTACCTCGCCTCTCCCATTGCCAATGCCTATGGCCCTCATGTAAGCGACCCTCGCAGTGGCGAGATTATCGAGAGCCACATCTGCTGGTATCACAACGTGATGTCGCTTGTGCACGACTGGTACATGGTGCAGGCTTCGAGCATTGATGAGGCTGCCCGCAAGATGCACTATGACGAAGAACTGATGGGTCAGCTTATCCGTTTCGTATCTTCTCACGAGGTAGGTCACTCACTCGGTTTGCGTCACAACTTCGGTTCTTCAAGCACAGTACCTGTTGACTCATTGCGCAACAAGGCGTGGGTCGAGAAGTATGGCCACACCCCCAGTATCATGGACTATGCCCGCTTCAACTATGTGGCTCAGCCCGAGGACGGCATTACCCAAGCAGGTATCTTCCCCCGCATCAACGACTACGACAAGTGGGCTATCCAGTGGGGTTATACTCCCATGCTCGACGCCAAGAATGTGGACGAAGACCACAAGCAGATAGAAGCACTCATTGGCGACCGTCTGAAGAACAACAAGCGCCTGTGGTGGGGTGATGGCGAAGGCTATCGCAACGACCCACGCCGTCAGACCGAAGACCTGGGCGACGATGCTGTCAAGGCCAGCGAATACGGTATCAAGAACCTGAAGCGCGAGATTGTCAATCTGCAGTCGTGGACGAAGGACGAAAGCGACATCTATGGCGATAATCTCAGCACGATGTGGAACCAGATTGCCACCCAGTTCATGCGTTACAATAATCATGTAATCGGCAACATCGGTGGTACGCTGATGAACTATCGCACAGCCGACGAGGCAGGCGATATCTATGCTCCCCAGCCCCGTGCTAAGCAACTGGCTGCCTTGGAGTACGTAAAGCGCAACATCATCAACGAGCCTACCTGGCTGCGCGAGGTTAGCTATGCTATGCGTCTGACCAGTGACCCCCAGAGTCTTACCCTCAGTGTGGGTCGTAATGCTGTAAACAGCCTTATCAATCGTCTGTCCTATCTCAACGATACCTATAAGGCTGATGAGTATCTCAACGACCTTACCAAGATGATTATGCCCGCTGCAGCCAAGACGGATCGCTATCATGAGGAGATGCAGACATACTATGTGCAGACGCTGATCGACCTTTTTAAAAATTCAACTTCAACCTTGCGTCCTGCGGTTTTGTCAACCCTCAAGCAGCTCAAGACCAAGACTGCCAGCAGCACTTTGGCACACTATCAGAACCTCAACGACCTCATCAGTCGCGCATTGGTAATTAAGTAAACTTGGAAGTAATAGTGAATGGAAGGATGTTAAAGGACGATACATCCAGTGACTGTCATGCAGTCTTCACCTATCGTCCTTTAACTCCTTGATTCCTTAACTCCTTTAACTCCTCCCCAAAAAATGGAATACATCACGCTAAGTCGCTCAAACGGCATAACCAGCAAAGGTTCGCCCTATGTGACGTTGAAATTGGCAAATCTGGAAGAAACCATCACCCTGGCCGTATGGGATGTGGCCCCTACACAAGGACCTGCCGTGGGACAGTTGGTACGCTTTCTGAACATACGTGACAATGCTGGAAAGAAGTCGGCAAACCTCAGCGACATGATGCCCTCACACCAGGAGGACTTCAAGGTTCCTTCGCCCGAGCATCCACTCTACAGCCTCATCCCACGACCCATCGAACGTGCCAAGTGGGATGACACCATCCAGCACCTTCTCAGCTTCTGCAAGGATGACAAGCTCAAAGACATCATACAGGACTTCAGCGAGAAACTCTATGCACCCTACAGCAAGTATCCTGCAGCCACCAGCGTGCACCACGCTTTCCCAGGCGGCTTGCTCAACCACACCTGGCAGATGCTGCACATGTTCGAAGGCCTTTACCCCGTACTACCCTACGACGACGTAAAGCCCGAGCGTGTCATCCTGGCCGTACTCTTTCACGACTATGGCAAGGTGTTCGAGTATAACAAGGAGGGCGAGACACAGGAGGCCATGTACCTTCTTGGCCACATCTACATCTCGGCCTACAAGTTACACGACGAACTCAAGAAGCACGACATCGACGAGCACGAGGCCAGTCGCATAGTGCATTGTGTACTGGCTCACCATGGTCAGCGTGAATGGGGTAGTCCCGTGATGCCTTGCATGCAAGAGGCAGTCATCGTCACCTACCTCGACAACTTGTCTGCCAAGACCGATGCCATCACCAATGCCGGACACATGGAAAAGGTGTATGCACTCGACACACACGTGATAAAGAGCTAACTCACAGACTCGCTTCACCAAGCCCTATGACGACAGACGAACAATACATGAAGCAGGCCCTCCTTGAGGCGCAAAAGGCTTTCGACGAGGATGAGATTCCCGTGGGCGCAGTCGTGGTGTGCCGTGGCACCATTATTGCCCGTGCCCATAACATGACGGAACGCCTCAATGACGTCACGGCCCATGCCGAGATGCAGGCCATCACGGCTGCCGCCGAGTACCTGGGTGGCAAATACCTCAACGAATGCACCTTGTATGTCACCGTGGAGCCATGCATCATGTGCGGCGGAGCCCTTGGATGGTCGCAGTTAGGCCGACTCGTCTTTGGGGCACGTGACGAGAAACGTGGCTACCAACGCTTTGCACCTGAGGCCCTGCACCCCAAGACCGAGGTGGTGAATGGAGTTCTCGAAGAGGAATGCTCCTCACTCATGAAGGCGTTCTTCAAACGGAAAAGATAAACAAATAAAATATATGGAACAGACAGCTATTCTTCTATTGCATTGCCCCGACAAACTGGGCATTATTACGGAGATTACCAAGTTCATTACCGACAACAACGGTAACATCGTCTACCTTGACCAGTACGTTGACCAGGTGGATGGCATGTTCTTCATGCGCATTGAGTGGGAACTGAAGAATTTCCTCATTCCCAATGACAAGATCAGCGAGTACATCGACACCCTCTATGGTCAGCGCTACGAGATGCACTTCAATCTCTATTTCAATTCTGTGAAACCTCGCATGGCCTTGTTCGTAAGCAAGATGAGCCATTGCCTTTACGACCTTCTGGCTCGCTACAAGGCTGGTGAACTCGATGTGGAGATTCCTTGCATCGTCAGCAACCACGAGGACCTCCGCTATGTGGCAGAGCAGTTTGGCATCCCCTACTATGTGTGGAGCATCAAGAAGGACTGGAGCAACAAGGCCGAGGTCGAGGCAGCCGAGATGGAGCTGCTACGCAAGGAGAATGTTACCTTCATCGTACTGGCTCGCTACATGCAGATTATCAGCGAGGAGATGATCAAGTCGTTCCCCAACCGCATCATCAACATCCACCACTCTTTCCTTCCCGCCTTCATCGGTGCCAAGCCCTACCATCAGGCTTACGAGCGTGGTGTGAAGATTATCGGTGCTACCAGCCATTATGTGACTACCGAACTGGATGCGGGGCCCATCATCGAGCAGGATGTGGTTCGCATCACCCACAAGGACACCCCTGAGAGTTTGGTACTCAAGGGCAAGGACCTGGAGAAGATTGTCCTCTCACGTGCTGTCAAGAAGCACGTAGAGCGCAAGATTCTTACCTACAAGAACAAGACTATCATATTCAGTTAGGCAAGCACTTTTCGCTGCTCGCAAAACCCTCTTTTCGCCCTGTCATGTCAACCTCCCCTCCCTTTGGGGAGAGGGGCTGGGGGAGAGGCTACCCCTAAAAGGATATCTGCATGAGCCGATGTTGAAGAGCTAATCTTTACACGGCTCATGTTCTTTTATTCCCACAATCCACTTTCCACGATACAGAAATTGACGGGGGTACAAAGACGAACCCATTCCTGAAGGTGTTGACATTAGCACTCAGATTTAAAAGACAAGGGTAGAGATGGACTTTGGCGGTCAGGCTTCCCCCGACGTCCTCCCATGTTTTCCCCGACGTTCCCCCGTATTTCTCCACGCATTTGTGTAGGCTCTACGGGGGAACCTCGGGTGA
>JAKSLO010000082.1 GCA_024401185.1 Bacteroidaceae bacterium
ATAGAGAATGAATTGTTCTAGCGATGCCCCTTGTATGGGCATGTTTAATATACCCAGAAATATTCGAATTGTTTGCGTAATGCCTTGACTAAACATTTATCAGACTTCAAAAGAATGACCGAGGATTATAAATAACTATTGGATACCAATTTATTTTAATGAAGACAAAATTAAGAATTATACTATCCATCCTTTTAGTAGTAACTATTGTGGGATTATTGGCTATTAATATTGCTAATACCGCTTGGTGTATTCGTTATGAGAGAATTGTAGCCATAATTGTGCTAACCCTTCTCGTTGCGGAGATTTTTATCTATTGCTTTTGTGGTGTAGGAGGTAGAGTTTCGACAATCTGCAAAGCAATCGTATTAAGATGTACTAAAATTATTGCAGAAAAACTTGACCTGTACAATAAAAGATTGAAGGCTTTGCAGCCCAAACAAGAGTCGCTAGATTTACTTTCTCCACAAATAGTAGAAAAATCGGAGTATGTGTCTATTCTAAAGGCGGCAATTGATAATGAAGATGTCCGAAATGTTGCTATTTCTGGAACTTATGGATCGGGTAAGAGCTCCATCATAAAGACTTTTGAAATGCTATATCCAGGATATAAGTGCTTGAACTTATCATTGGCGGCATTTGCAGAGGAATTGGAAGACAATAGCAAGGCAACTACTACAGCAGATGATACTGAGGAATCTCTTGTAGAAACTGGAAGTGTTCAAATGGAACAGTTGGAATACAGCTTGGTTCAACAGTTCTTTTATCATGTCAAGGCAAGTCGCATACCAGACTCTCGTTTTGGACGTATTCGAAGATGGAACAGATATCAAAAGACAATTTGGTCATTAGGAATTTTAGTAGTGGCATTTGCACTATACTATTTAGCAGAATATGACATGTTGATTGTGCTTATGCCTTTCCTAAAAAGTTGCAACAAAGACATTTTGGACTATACCTGTATACTAGTTGCTTTAGTGGGCTCCTTTACTGTTGCTTATCGAATAGTATCACTCTTTCATAGAATGAGTGGAGGCCACATCAAGTTTATGAAATATGAGGTAGATATGCAGAAAGATATTAAGATTTCAGTATTTAATCGTTATCTTGATGAACTTGTTTTTCTCTTTCAAACTACCAGTTATCAGATTGTAGTGCTAGAGGATCTTGATAGATTTAAGAATACAAGCATATTCACCAAGCTCCGTGAGTTAAACCTATTGCTCAATCAATCTAAAGATATAGGTAGGAGAATTGTCTTCGTTTATGCTCTTCGTGACGATATATTCCATTCTTCGCAGGAACGTACAAAGTTCTTTGATTATATCATTCCTGTTCTGCCACATACTAGCGTAACCAATTCTGCAAGTCAGTTTGTGAAGGAATTTGGTCAGATAGTAGGTGACGAAGAAGACGAATTGGCTCTACATAAGAGTTTCTTAAATGATGTAGCCCCCTTTATAGGAGATCTTCGCACTATCAAAGCGATAGTATCAGATTTCAAGATAACTAGTAAGAGACTAACCCCTGATCTAAAAAAGGATAATCTACTCGCTATAATCATATACAAGAATCTTTGTCCAAAAAATTTTGAACTGATATATGAAGGCAAGGGACCTATATATGACACCTTTGCCAAAGAGTCAGAATTCAAGAAGAAGAAAAACCAGGAACTAAAGAAGAGAATAGACGAACTGGAAATTGAGATTGCACAAGTAGGCGAAGAGAAACTATGCTCGATTAAAGAATTAAAAGCTCTTGTTGTTGCAGCTGCAATCAAACAAATTCCTGCAGCTTACTATGTTTGTGATTCTAGAGGGAATCAGATAGCCTATAGTGATCTGTTTACTGATGATTACATAAAAAAAATACTCTCAGGCGAACTATATTATAGAGAGTATTACTATGGACGTACTACACGTATATCAAAAGATGCGTTGTCTAATGCATTAGGGGCAGATTTCAATTATGATTCTAGAAAGGCTCTAATCGTCCAGAAGTCTAATGTTGAAAAATTGAGACTAACATTAGAACGCGATAGTTATATCCATGATGTTGATTCATTGGTAAAGAAGACGATGAAAGAAATGTGTGAAGTGGACGACACATTGCTCTCTACACAAACAGAGGATAAACACACAAATCTTCTAAATTTTCTAATAAAACGTGGGTATATTGACGAAAGTTACTATTACTATATAACAGACATAAAATCAGAAGCGGAGGAAGAAGGCCTGCTAAGTCAGAATGATAACACGTTCCTTCTTTCAATAAAGGGAATTGGCATTCCGGATGAAGACGGCATGAGTCGCCATATTGATGATCCAAAATTGCTATTGAAGTTCCTCATCCCACAAGACTTTGTTAGTAACCGAGTGCTCAATTTTGATCTTGTTCATGAGATTATGGCAAGTAATGACACTAGGAGGATTGAACTCTTGGTACATAAATTTGCATCACATAACACTCAAGTGCTAGACTTGATAAACAGGTATGCATTCTTACCTACTGCCAGCGATGGCTTCATTCAGCTTGTAGCCAAAAAGTATGATAACCTTTGGTCTGATGTGGAAAATGACGAGCTTTTCTCTAATGAGGCAAAACTGAACCTCTTCCAAGCATTGATGAAGTATGGAGACGTTGAAGACATAGTACGTCAGAATGAAGATGGATTATTGGCTGAATATCTCAGAAAATCATACTATGATGTTGTATTTAATAGCGTACAAACTACCAAGGCCAAGCAGATCATTAAGCTAATTAATGTTCGTTTTGCATCTCTTACGGATGATAGGTCTGAGAAAAATCTGTTGGATTATGTGTACAGGAGTGATTATTATGAGCATAGCAGCGAGAATATATGGTTGATTTTGAAAGCCTATAGTGATATAGATATTCAAAATTATGAACACTGTATCTATACTGCTATCGTTTCCGCAAAAATTGAACCGCTCCTATCACAAATAGAGGAAGATATTGAGTCATTTGCTATTCGTTGTGTACTTGATGAAGGCAACACAATGGAGTCAGCAGAGAGCGTCACTTTGTTGTTAAACAATGGTAACATTTCAGATGACACAAAACGAAAACTCATTGATCACAACGGTACTATATTTGAAGATGTTCCGGGTGTGGAGTCTAATGAATACAAGGATATCCTGTTTGAGGAGAGCAAATTAAATCCCACTTTAGCAAACATAGATTACTATCTTGAGTACAATAGTCTTTTTGCTTTTGACAGCAGAATAATAAAATTCATAAACATCAATAGCCGCCAGTATCTTGTTTTGATTAAAGAAAAGGCCATCATAGAGGAAGACAAGAAAATCATAAAATTCATGATAGATACGGTCGGAATCGAAGACGATATTTGGAAGGCAATACTCTCCGACAACAAATACGACGAAATATGGTCTGACAATGTAGTTGATTTACGAGAAGAACAGATCCGTTATATAATAGACAATAAGTTGCTAAAATTTGATAACGAACTGTTCTCTGCTATAGGTGCAAAGTTTAGTGGACAATATATGTACTTGTTATGTAAATATCCAGATGAAGTGTCAGAGCATCTTCAGGAGTTTAATTTTACAACAGAGAGTTTGATAAACATCGCAAAACAACCAGTGTTTCAATCACATATCACAAATATTTACGCATTGATAACGGCAGACAGGATTACAAATGATACAATAGCAGACAGCTATCTTAAGTATGTTGTGCGTGATGCTCCCCATCTTGCTTTCGAATCTTTGAGGAAGTCTGTTAATATATCGCTCGATGATAAACTGAAGATGTCTGCCGTTAGTGCTTATATGCAACAAGAATTTGCCGATGATGAAAATATAACAAAGGTTTTAATATCTATGGGTGAACCTTTTAATCAGATTATCGAGAATCAAAGCGAAATATTTGAACTGGAAAGAAGCCCTGAAGTCTATCAATTTTTTGAACAGTTGGTTGCCCATAAATATGCTTCTCATAGAGGTGCTTCGAAGAGCAAATTTAAAATTTATATTTTCAAAAAAGATATCAATTAGTTTAATTTTCTTCCTGTTGTTTTTAACAAATTTTCATAGGAAGAGATATAGTCAATGAAGGTGATGACTGCCTTATCAATATATATAACATAGCGGTATAGTGTGATATGCACTATACCGCTAATATTGGTTTGTGGTTTTGTTGTCTTTCTATATGTGTAAGAAAAAAATTATCGGTGTTTAAGAAAATTAAAATCGTTAAATCTTACACCTTTGGAAATATTATATCAACGACCAACTCAACCTACTACCTTTAAAAGGTTTTAAGTATTGACTATCGACATGTTAGCTATAAATATATAATAATGTGTAGTTTTGGATAAGCAACTTCATGGCTAATTCATCAAGAGCAACATTATGGGCAAATGATTTTGAGCGTCCGTCGGAAATTGCAGACACATCTATGGCACGACGTACAAGTTCATTGACAAGCGCATTGTCGTGTACTGCTCAGGCAGAGATGAAACCATGATTTCCAACCTGTATATTAAAAGATTCAACAAGTGAAGTGAGAGATGCTTCAGCAAACTGCGAAGCGAATTGAAAATAAAAGATTCTTTTCCATTTTACGTTGTTTTTGAAGTTTAACATATTCCTCCACATCGTACCTTGACCACCGTGGCACGTAAAAATGCTCGGTTGGTGAGTTCGCTAAAGGCGACTGCTCTTGATGTTTCGCTTGCAATATTACAAAGAATTTATGAAACTCAACTCGGGATCACATAAAAATTCTAGAATTTGTCAACGGGTACTTTTTAATTTTCTATTTTTGGGTGTAAATTTCCCCAAAATTGGGTGTAGATAAATATTTGGCTGTAAAATTTGAAAACTCGGATTTACAGCCACTTTTCGCGCTAAATCCCTATAAATGATACTTTATAAGGCTTGATGACACCCTGATTTTTGGGTGTAAAAAAAGAAAACTCGCTGAAAATCAGCGAGTTTTGCGGAGAGAGAGGGATTCGAACCCCCGGTACCTCGCGGTACACCGGTTTTCAAGACCGGCACATTCGACCACTCTGACATCTCTCCTGACGCGATTTGTGGCGCGGCTTTCTCTCAAAAGCGATGCAAAGGTAGGGAGTTTTTTTGATATTGCCAAATATTTTTGGAAAAAAGTTTCATTTATTGCTTGAAAAGTTGAAAAAATGACTTTTTGAGGCGTTATTCGATGCGGAGATTGCTCACTTTGGTGTTGGTGATCAATGCGGCATCGAATGCTTTCTGCTTGTCTTTTACCGTACTGTTGAGGAAGGAGAAGTTGCGCAGGATGTATTTCTCGGACAAGCTCACGTTGAAGAAATTGGTGCATTCCACATTGACGTTCTGAATGGTGACATCGTTTGCCACAGAGACGGGCATGTCGGGACGATCATCGAGTTTGTAGAACTGTGTCCATGGCTTCACTACAAGGAAAGAGCCACAATTGCCTTGCAGGTTCTCCAAGCGTATGTATTCATAGTGCTGAGGTGTGTCGGGGCGCATCTTGAGCCAAAGAACACGGTGTGCCTTGTCGAAAGTGATGTTGCGGAGCACTACGTTGTAACTATGAAGTGACTCGGAACCTATGGTGAGGCAGCCATGCACCACGCCATAGCGGCAGTTTTGTACCAGGATGTTGTAGTTGGGACCATTCTCGGGCATCTGGTCGGCCCAAGTGCCCTTGCCGCCTTTGAGCACTACGGCATCGTCGTTGACCGACATGTAGCAGTCGTTGACAAGCACGTCATGGCATACGTCGAGGTCGATGGCATCGGTGGAAGGGCCTCCGTGGCTGGTGTCGCCGTATGCCCCGATGCCGCTGGTGGGCGAATAGATGTAGCATGAGAGGTAGCGCACGTGGTGGCTTCTGTAGATGTGGTTGGTCCAAAAGGGAGAGTTGATGAGGCGTACATCCTGCACGGTGACATTCTTGCTGTCGGAGATGTAAACCAGGCGGTAGCGCATGGCATCGACGTTGGTGCACTCGGGATTGAAGACGCGACGTACCCAGAACTCCTCCCAGAAACGCAAACCGCAGCCGTCGATGGTGCCGCCGCCTCCGATGGTAAAGCCGTCAAGTCCGTCGGCATTGATGAAGGCAGAGAAGTACTGGCGTGTCTGTCCCTCGATGCGTGTCTTGAGAACGGGATAGTGCCTGATGTCGTCGATGGCCTTCAGTTTGGCTCCCTGCTGAACACAAAGGTGTGTGCCGGGTTTGAAGAAGAGTGCAGCCGAGAGAAAAGTGCCACGTGGAATGACAATCACGCCACCCCCTTCGGCAGAGGCTTTGTCGATGACGGCTTGTATGGCGGCGGTTTGCAGGATGGTGGAGTCGTTGAGAACTCCGTGCTCGGTTACCACATACTGCTTGCCGAGTTTCTGCATGTCTATCTTTGTGGTGTCTTGAAACCATTTGTCCATTGCCGTTCCATCTGGCCATAGCTCCTTGGCCGACAGATGAGAACTGAGGATGAGGAATTGAAGAATCAGAGGAAGTAGATATTTCATGATTGAGATTTTTTTAGTTTTATGATGTATGTTTATTTTAGCTGATACAGCATTACGCTGGAATTAAGGCCGGAAGGCATAGGGCTCCAGTCAGCGTAGGTGGTCTTCTTGTAGTTGATGTCCACCACGTTGATCTCCTTGAACTTACGCCAGGGTATCTCCCTCTTGTCATAGGCGGCGATACGATTGGCAGGCAGGTTTGTCACCTCGATGCAGAGTGCATTCTTCTCCTTCTGCAGCATCCATCCGGGGAAGTCGATTGTCATGGGGTGCGCCCAGGTCGTACCTACATAGCGGCCATTCAGATATATGCGGGCAGATTCGCGAACGTCGCCCAGGTCAAGGCGGAAGTTGCCTTGCATGTCGGTACCTTCGGGGAGAGTGAATACGGTTTCGTAGATACCCGTTCCCATCAGCTCCTTCAGGGTGTCGTTGGGCAGGGTCTCCCACGTCTGTATCTTGTTGAGGCGGAATGTCTGCTGCACGTCGGGTGTTGACTCGGTGAAGCTGAGGCGCCACGACTGCGTGGTGAGGTCGGCTATGAGCTGCTTTCCGTTGGATTCTATGCGGGGCAGGGGATAGCTTATGCTGGCCTTGCCGTCATCATCTACATGTATGAAGCAACTCTCGCCGCTACGAAGGTCGAGCGTGAGGGATTGCTGCATGACGCTAAGCTGCACGGATTCGCGTAGGTCGGCAGGAGTGAGGTTTGCCACGAAATATTGTGTGGCACTACCCATCTTGCGACGTATCATCTTCATGCCATACTTTGTCTTTATGCTCTCGGGCTTGGCAGCTTTGGCCAGTTCTGTGGCATCGATGTCGTAGATTATGTGGGCACCTTGCTTGCGCAGGGCCTCTATGTGCTTGCGCAGCTGCTTGGTCATGATGGTCTTAGTGCCGGGTATGATGAGGCCTTTGTAACGTGTGCCGGCTTGGGTTTGCAGCATGCCATCGACAAGGGTGGTGCTGAGTAGCAATGCCTCAGAGATGTAGTCGCAATCGTAGCCAAGAGAGTCGATTTTGAGGATAGATGCGATGAACTCGGGAGCCTTCTTGCCCATGGAGTGAATGTCGAACTGCAGGAGGCGCTTTTCTGTGTTGTCCTTCCACATGTTCCTGACAGGCAGTAGGACGATGAAATCGTTGTCGGGTTCTCCATCTTGCAGACGGCTTTGGCAAAGGGTGATGTAGTCGGTAAGCGACTTGGCATCGCGCCAGATGCTGTTGTTGGGCGACATGTCAACCGAGGCATAGAACCGCCATCCCGGCCATGGATCGTTTTGTGGAGAGTAGCAGGCTCCGTGGAAGTACATGCGGTTTACTCCGGCGCAGAACATCAGGTCGAGGTCGGGCTTCATCTGTGAGAGTGAGGTGCGGAAATGCTCGGTAAGCCAGGTGAATGTCTCGCTTGACGCATAGCGCTTGCCTGTGACGTGGGCGGCCGAAGCGGCATATTTCAGCATGGAAAGGTCGGAGTCGTTCTTCTTTGTCTTGCCAGGGTCGGTCCTAAGTCCCTTGATGCCCAGTTCGGAGAGGCCGAAGCCTTCGATTTCGGGAATGTCCACGCTGGCATACACATCGATGAGGTTGGCTGGTGAACCGTGTGCCTGGTTTCTGACCTTCACGCCATGTTTGTGGCACCATGCCACCCATTGGCGGGTGAAATTCTGCAAGAGGAGGTCGGAGAGCGTCTCGCGATAGTCGGCAATCACTTTTGCGTCGCCATCCACAAACTCTTTCAGCTTGTCCAGCAAGTCGTAGCCACGACGCGCCTTGAACTCCTGCAAGAGCGAGGGCGTCCAGTCGGCTTCGTACACCTCGTAGCTGTCGTTGAAGAAGGTGGCAGGGTAGGGCGTGCCCGTTTGCTCGAAAGCCTTTTCTATGTTCTCCAGATAGTGACGTACGGCAGTAGAGTCGAAGTGGTCGATGACGTAGCCCTCGCCACCAGGAGCGGCACGCTTCACCTTTTGACGGGTGCGGTCTTGATAGAGGGCAATTATGCGCTTCATGCCTTTTTTCTCCTTATACTCGCGTCTGGCGATGAGTGTCATGTTCTTCGCCTTCTCAAACGCCTTGTCGTCAAGCTGACCTGTCTTGGCATCGGTCGTCACATCGACAACGGTCAGTTTGCAGGCAGCTTCTTCGATGGGTACGTTAGGACCGCCGAAAGGCCATCCCGTGCCACAGTTCATGTCAATCTGAATGCCAAGACTCTCTCCTGCCTGCTGGCACACACGAAGCATCTTCATCCATTTGGGTGAGAGGAAAGGGATGTCGTTGGCATCGTTTCCCTGCACGCCGTAGATGGGGGTAATCTCAACCGCTCCGATGCCACGGCTGGCAAACTGCCTCAGGTTCCACCAGATGTCATTGGCTGTTACGGCAGAACCTGGCCACCACCAACGTATGCCGGGAAGACTCTCCCCCCGCCCTCCCTTTAGGGAGGGAGCTTCTGTCTTGGTGAGGTGGGATGAGTTGTCATTTGCCCCCTTGATGCTTTGCAAGCTTCCTCCCTTATTGGAGAGGGCGGGGGCAGAACCCTTAGCCATGAGCTTGTAGTACTCGGTAGCTCCTAACAGGAAGCATCCCACACCATAGTCGTCAAAATCGGGCAATTTGTTGAAGGTGACGGGTTGAGAGTCGCTGGGTTGCTTTCCTGTGCCTTGCTGCCATCCCAGGAAGCCATCGGGGTGCACACTCTTAGCCATAGCATCCCATGCCCGTTGCATCACGGGTGCATACTTCTCCTTGGGCAGAAAGCCGTGGTTTACGCACCAAGCCATGCCGTAGAGGAAAAGGCTGGTTCCCGTAACCTCGGGACCGCCAAAGTCGGTTTCGTCGGCCAGCGAGCAGTTCCAGAAACCATCCTTGCGTTGCAGGGGGATGAGGCTCTCGAGCATGGAGGTAAGGTCGTTGAGATAGTCGTTGTAATGCGGCTCGTTGGGTTGCATCTCGTCAAGCACACGCACCAGGGCAGCCACTACCCATCCGTCGCCACGGCTCCAGTAGCAGTCCTTACCGCCGGGTGTTTTGTAAGGAGGGTTGAAGTCGCGGTCACGCCACCAAAGTCCATCCTTGGGGTTGCGCAATCCTCCATCCTGCTGGTTGCGGGTGTATTCGTACATGCTCCATGCCTTTTCGGCATATGCCTGTACTCCCGTCTCCTTGGCCAACTTCTGGAAGGCAGGCATTCCCATCTGTATGGCATCTATCCACCACCAGTCGGCATCGCTCTCCTTGCCACGTGCCAAGGTGTTGTCTAAGCACTCGATGGTAAACTGCAAAAGTGCACGCATGTTTGGGTCAGAGCCCATTTTGCGATACATGTCGATGTAGGTCTGGCAGCAGCAATAGTCGTCGGCATCGTGAGTCTTGACGCCGTTTCGGGGTGTCCATTTGTGGTAGTTACACCAAGCAAGGGTGTAATCCAGATACCGCTGCTCGGGTTGTACGGTATGCAATGCCATCAATCCCTCATAGTAAACGGCACGTGTCCACAAAGAACTTGGACGTACTTTGTTGCGTACGAAGGTATCTTTGGTTGGGTCAGGCCATTGGGCCATAAACCAGTCGTTGACCAGGGTTGCCTTCTGAAGCACCTGCTCTGCGTCTGCCTGAGCTGAACTGGTGGCAGGGAAACAGAAGATGAGAGCTATCGCGGCAAGACACAGGGTTTTGAAACGCGATGCAAGGCAATATGGCTTGGTGAAGAAACGATGAGTATCTGTTGAAGTGAATGAATGAAACATAATAGTTATGGTTAGTCGGGAAACTTAATGCGTACAAAGTTAATAAAAATATTGATGATGCGAGGGCCGTCAGCCAACTTTTCGTATAAATCCTTGCAAAATCGGGCTAAATCGTGTAATTTTGCACATTATATAAATAAAGATTATGCAAGATCCACGTCATATCCACATCCAAGATTACGACTATCCATTGCCGGATGAGCGTATTGCCAAGTTTCCCTTGAAAGAGCGTGACAGCAGCAAGCTGCTCGTTTACAAGCATGGCGAGGTGATAGAAGATGGCTTTGCCCATTTGCCAGAATACCTGCCAAAGGGAGCGTTGATGGTGTTCAATAATACCAAGGTGATACAGGCACGCCTGCACTTCAGAAAAGGTGAGAAGCAAGATGGTGCGCTGATTGAAATCTTCCTTTTGGAACCCGCCTTCCCCGTTGAGTACCAGGAGAATTTCTCCGCCAAAGGAAAATGCAACTGGTATTGTCTGGTGGGCAACCTGAAGAAATGGAAGAGTGGTGAACTCTATCGCGAACTTGAGGTGAACGGCAAACGTGTGCTGCTCTCTGCCTACCGTCTGGGTGAGCATGGCACCAGTCAGGAGATTATGTTCGAGTGGGATGGTGATGTGACATGGGCAGAGATTCTTGATGTAATGGGCGAGCTGCCCATCCCTCCCTACCTAAACCGTGAAACGCAGGAGAGCGACAAGACAACCTACCAGACGGTATATTCGAAGATTAAGGGTAGTGTGGCTGCGCCAACTGCAGGATTGCACTTTACCGAGCGTGTGCTTGCCGACCTCGATACCCATGGCATTGACCGTGAAGAGGTGACTTTGCATGTAGGGGCAGGAACCTTTAAGCCTGTGAAGAGTGAGGAGATAGGCGGTCATGACATGCATACCGAGCACATCGCCGTACGTCGTGAAACCATCGAGAAGCTCCTTGCCCATGGTGGAGAAGCCATTGCCGTAGGCACCACCAGCGTGCGCACCCTGGAGAGCCTGTATTACATGGGCGTAATCGCACAAAAGTGCGAAGCGCAAAGTGGAAAGTTAAAAGAGAATGGTGCTGAGTGCGACGGGGAAAAAATGGATGCCGAGGAACTGCACGTTCATCAATGGCTACCTTACGAATATGCTGAGACGGCGAATCAATTGTCCACAACAGAGGCTCTTCAGTCGCTTCTTGACTATATGGATAAGTATGGCATGCAGGTATTGCATAGCAGTACGCAGATCATCATAGCGCCCGGATACGAGTATCACATCGTGAAGCGTATGGTGACTAACTTCCATCAACCCAAGAGCACCTTGCTGTTGCTGGTTAGCGCCTTTGTCAAGGGAGATTGGCACAGGATTTATGACTATGCCTTGTCGCATGACTTCCGTTTTCTGAGCTATGGTGACAGCAGCTTGCTGATTCCATAGGGCAGACGGTAAAGGGTGGCAACATTTCCTCCGTGGCCATCAGTATCATAGTGCCATAAAAAAACGCTTGCAAATTTCTCTGCAAGCGTTTCTTTTTATGTTATCCCTCCTACCGTTTGTCTGAGTGGAGGAGGGGGTAGGGTAGGTCTTATTACATCATGCCACCCATGCCGCCCATACCGGGAGCACCCATAGGCATCTCGGGCTTGTCCTCCTTGGCGTCGCAGATGACGCACTCGGTGGTGAGGAACATACCTGCGATTGATGCAGCATTCTCGAGAGCTACGCGGGTAACCTTAGCGGGATCGATGATACCGCAAGCCTTCATGTTCTCGTACTTGTCCTCGCGAGCGTTGTAGCCATAGTCACCCTTTCCGTTGCGAACCTCGTTCACTACTACGCTTGACTCACCGCCAGCGTTGGCAACAATCTGACGCAAAGGCTCTTCGATGGCACGGCGTACAATCTGAATACCGGTTTCCTCGTCGGTGTTGTGACCCTTGAGGTCCTTCAAAGCCTCCTGAGCGCGGATGTAAGCTACACCACCACCAGGAATGATACCCTCCTCGATAGCTGCACGGGTAGCGCAGAGTGCATCATCTACACGGTCCTTCTTCTCCTTCATCTCTACCTCGCTGGGAGCACCTACGTAGAGTACTGCTACGCCACCAGCCAACTTAGCCAGACGCTCCTGCAGCTTCTCCTTGTCATACTCGCTCTTGGTGTTGGCAATCTCGTTCTTGATCTGGTTTACACGATCCTGAATCAACTCTGCCTGACCATGGCCACCTGCTACGGTGGTGTTGTCCTTGCTGACGATTACCTTGTCGGCAGAACCCAGCATTTCGAGAGTTGCCTGCTCAAGGGTCAAACCAGTATCCTCGCTGATTACCAAACCGCCAGTCAGTACGGCGATATCCTGCAACATAGCCTTGCGACGGTCGCCGAAGCCGGGAGCCTTCACGGCGCAGATCTTCAACTGAGTGCGCAGACGGTTTACTACCAGGGTAGTCAAAGCCTCGCTCTCAACGTCCTCGGCAATTACCAAGAGGGGACGGCCACTCTGTACGGCGGGCTCAAGGATGGGGAGGAAGTCCTTAAGGTTGCTGATCTTCTTGTCGTAGATGAGGATGTAGGGGTTCTCCATCACACACTCCATCTTCTCAGTATTGGTTACGAAGTAGGCGCTGAGGTAGCCACGGTCAAACTGCATACCCTCAACTACGCCGATGGTAGTGTCGCGACCCTTAGCCTCCTCGATGGTGATGACGCCATCCTTGCTAACCTTCTGCAT
>JAKSLO010000083.1 GCA_024401185.1 Bacteroidaceae bacterium
GATAGAACCCAGAGAAAATCCTCTGGGTTCATTTATTTCTTGATATAATCCACAAAACGGTATTGCTGTGCATGACGTTCATCAACATCATGAGGTTCATCAAAACACACCTTCCACTCCGACTTATCAAAGGCAGGGAAGAAAGCATCAGCCTCCTTTGGTGTATCCTGCACCTCGGTTAAGCAGAGCTTATTGGCCATGGGAAGAGCCATTTCATACACACTGGCACCGCCAATAATGTAAACTTCCTCATCCTCTTTGCAAGAAGCTAAAGCACTCTCCAACGAATGGAACATCTCTGCATTAGGAAAGGTGAAGTCAGAATGAGTAAGAACCACGTTACGGCGATTGGGCAAAGCACCCTTGGGGAAGGACTCGAAAGTCTTGCGTCCCATAATGATGGTATGCCCTGTAGTAAGAGCCTTAAAGCGCTTTAAGTCATTAGGAAGCCAATATAATAATTTGTTCTGATAGCCGATTGCATTATTTGATGCTACAGCCGCAATGATAGTTATTGTCATAGGAAGAAAATTAAAAAACGGCGATACGAAAGCGTACCGCCGTTTTTATAAAGTCAATTGATATTAATTTCTCTGAGATGCAGAGTAATTCAATTTCAAAGCATAAGACTTACGCAATACCTCTTTAATATCGGTAATGATACCCATCTGGGTGTAAACATCAGCCTTGATAGAGATAACCTGCTTAGTCTGATCCTGCATACCCTGACGCTCCTGAGCTACGAAGTCCATTACCTCACGAGTATCTGCATAACGGTCGTTCAACTGGATACGAGTACCCGTACCGAACTGGCCACGCAAATTATCGGTTGGAGGACCAACATAGATGAATGATACGTCAGACTTATGCTCAAGTTTCTCAAGCTCAGTACCTGAAGGCACCGTAAACTTCACCTTAAGAGTAACCTCACGCATGGTGGTAACCATCATGAAGAAGAACAAAATGGTGAAGATCAAGTCAGGAAGAGATGAAGTACTCAACTCAGGCATCTCACGACTTGCTTTTTTCTTAAATCCTGCCATAGTTCTTGTTTTTATTCTTAATTAGCGAACTTCTTAGTGTAGTCAACAGGTTCTGCCTCAGAGATCTTCTGGGGATAAATCTCACGGATTGCACCCTTGTTATCATCATTCAGAGCCTCGTAAGGACGACCAAACTTTTCTTTTGCTCTCTCATCACGCAATTCATTGTATGCTGCTACCAGCTCATTCTGAACTGCGAAGTATGCTGCATAAGGAGTACCGCGGTCACTTGCCAATGAGATAACGTGCTTGTCAGAGCACAAGGTGGGACCGAGACCAGGTACGTTGACCATAGAGCACTCGGGACCCTTTGTCTCACCAGGAGCGGGCTTACCAGCGATGAAATCCTTAACCAGTGAACGAAGACGTGCCAAATCGTTGGGTGTGCATTCAAGCTTCTCACCACCACTGATCATGATCTTACCAATGGAGTTGATATTCACCTTAAAGATGTTACGCTCGTTAATCTGGACCATATTCTTCTCCTGATTTTCAGGTGGGGGCGGGAGGCGTCGTGTAAGACCCTTATCCGTATCCATTGAAGTGGTTACCAGGAAGAAGATAAGCAACATGAAAGAGATATCGGCGGTTGAACTGGTGTTCAGTCCCGGCATCTTCTTTTTCTTCTTTGCCATATCTCGAATAGGTTTTAAGTTCTAAAATTATTTCTTTACAGCAGACTTGGTCAAAACACCAGATGCACAAATAACTGATACAATTGCAGCAGCCAGGAAGAGGATGTAAATTGTCCAGATATAAGCATCAGCAACAGCCAAATCAGTAGTGGTGTACTCAGCACCTTCGGGAACCTCCTGGCCACCGAAAAGCATACGAAGTACGAAATACAGTACCATAGAACCACCACAGTAGGTGATTACACGGATAAGGCCACCATCGCGGAACTTTGTGACAGCCATCACCAAGTTCCAAATTGTGAGACCAGCGAGTACTACTACGTAAGCATACATACCTAAGATAAGTACGTTTGTGAACTTAGGCTCATTCATGCCATCCTCATTGACTTCATCAAAGCCAACAAAGAAGAACAGAACAAGAATGAGCAGAGCAATACCCATGCAAGCCCACATGGCATACTTGGATATATTTTGGATTTTCATAATGAGTCTCCTTTCTTGTTATTCGGTTACTTCTATATTCTATTATATATTCTCAATTACTTCTTGCACTTGTCAGACTTAACGCACATTACGAGAAGCTCCTGAGCAGCCTCCTCCATATTAGCGGTAAGAGCCTCAACGCGAGACAAGATGTAGTTGTAGAATACCTGAAGAATAAGAGCAACAACGATACCGAAGATGGTAGTAATCAAAGCGACCTTCATACCACCAGCAACAACGGTAGGAGAAATATCACCAGCCTTCTGAATATCATCGAAGGCCTGAACCATACCGATCACAGTACCCAAGAATCCGAGAGAAGGAGCCATTGCAATAAACAAGGTAATCCAAGAGCAGTTCTCCTCGAGGTAAGTACCCTGAACCTCAGCCTCCATGTTGATGGTACGCTCGATAGTAGCGATGTCGTTCTCATCCTCGCTATCCAAGCAAGCCAAAGCCTTCTTAGAAACCTGAGCAACAGGACCACGAGAGTTAGAGCAAACCTTGATAGCCTCCTTAACCTTGCCAGCAGCAACCATGTCAGCCAAGTCCTTCATGAACTTCTTGGTGTTAACCTGAGCAAGAGTCAAGTAAATGATACGCTCGATACAAAGAGCAAGACCCAAAACCAAAGCGATAGCAACGAGTGCCATGAAGTCAGCACCACCCTCGATAAACTTAGTCTTCAAAGACTTGTGCAAACTTACACTCTCCTCCTCAACAACAGCAGGAGCGGCAGCCTCCTCTGCGGGAGCCTCAGCCTCTTCTACAGCGGTAGAATCAGTAGCAGCAGCAGCGCTATCTACCTGCTCGGTAGCAGCAGCCTCAGCCTCTTGAGCCATTACGGAAGTTGACATGCTAAATGAGCAAGCAGCTACCATCGCAACAATTGCAAAAAACTTTTTCATTGTGTGTAATTTTTAGGATTAATTAATTTGTTATTTAGTTATTTTTTCTCTTTCATGAATGTTTTTCACGTGCGGAGAGACGGGGATTCGAACCCCGGATACGCTTTTGACGTATACACGCTTTCCAGGCGTGCCTCTTCAGCCACTCGAGCATCTCTCCCTATCAATCCCACATAGGCCGAACGTGAGCACAATGTACTTTGCGCACTATTTTCTGTTACAAAAATATCTATTTATTTTGAGACTCACACCATTTATAGGGAAAAACTTTCAACTTTTCATCAAAATTTCGCAAAAACAAGCATTTTTTACGCGTTTAAGCATTTAAAAACGCGAAGTACGTTGTCGCTTGTCTGCTTCATCACCTCTTCCGGAGTCACGCCATACAGGTCTGCCAGACGTAGCAAAGTGTGATAGGCAAAGGCCGGTTCGTTGCGTTTTCCCCGACATGGTACAGGTGCCAGATAGGGTGCATCCGTCTCAATCACGATTCTATTCAAGGGCACTTCTCTCAGCACCTCAGGAAGAATGGATTTCTTATAGGTAAGTACACCTCCGATTCCCAGCACAAAGCCGTCAAAACGCAGGAGTTCCTCGGCCTCATCACGCGTACCGCCAAAACAATGAAACACGCCCTTCAGATGTTCACCTTCGTATTTCTTCATTATCGCGACCAAATCAGAATGAGCCGAACGTGTATGGATCATCAAGGGAAGCTGCTTCTCTATGGCCCAACCTATCTGTTGTTCAAAAGCATCTTTTTGCTCTTCGCGATGCGTATCATCCCAGTAATAGTCAAGTCCCACCTCACCGATGGCAATGTATGGATGTCCCTCTTGCAACAGCTCATGCATCGCATCCAACTTCTCCTGATAGCCTTCACCCAAATCCTCTGGATGAATACCGAGCATTGGAAACAAGAAACCCGGATATTGTGCACAAAGGTCGAGCATCGGTTGCACGGTGTCGGGGTTGATGTTGGGCAACAGCACCTTGTCAAGTCCTGCTTCCTTGGCACGAACTATCACATCGGCAATGTCTTCGTCGAATTCCGGCCCGTAAATATGACTATGAGTGTCGATAAATCCCATGTAGTAAACAATAAAGTTTATGGATGTTAAGTGATGATAAAAAGAAACTTGACCCAATTTGTTTTTTCACCATCACTAAGAAACGCCGTCAAATAACTGAATCAAGACTTTCTGTTCAACAGTTTATATGCCAACTCACAAAGCATCTGCTTCCTTTCAGTAGGCAACTGCACCTTTTCCAGACATTGGATAGCCTGCTGAAAATACTCATTGATGCGTTGGTTAGCCAATTCCGGAATACCTAACTCATTATAGATACGTGAAACGGCAGGGATCTTTTCCTCGGGATTCGCATCCGTCATGCCAATCCACCTTTGCAGTTCATCGGCCAGATCGCCCTTAGCCAGCAACTGTGCATTAATCAGCATATAGGTCTTTTTATTGCACATGATGTCGCCACCAATCTTCTTTCCAAAAGTCTTGAAGTCGCCATACACGTCAAGATAGTCGTCCTGCAGTTGGAACGAAAGTCCCAACTTCTCGCCAAACTGATACAAGGCCTCTGCGTCAGATGCCGGAGCATCTGCAAGCAAAGCACCCATTTTCAGGGCACAGGCCAAGAGTACAGAAGTCTTCAGACGTATCATTTCAAGGTATTCTGCCTCAGTCACATCATTGCGACTTTCAAAATCCATGTCATATTGCTGGCCTTCATCAATCTCAATGGCAGTCTTGGTAAACAATGCAACAGCATCAGGCAAATGCTTGGCATCACACTTCGACACACGTTGCATAGCCATGACCAGCATATTGTCGCCACTAAGGATTGCCGTATTCTCATCCCACTTCTTATGAACGGTAGGCATGCCACGGCGCACATCGGCCCTGTCCATCAAGTCGTCATGCAGAAGGGTGAAATTATGATACGTTTCCAATCCCAATGCCGGAAGCATAACACTTTCAACATCATCCTTATACATATTGTAAGCCATGAGAAGCAGCACGGGACGAATACGCTTGCCACCCAACGAAAGCACATAACTGATGGGGGCATACAATCCCTTCGGCTCTGAAGTCACATCATTGGCAACCAAAGCCTTATTAACCAGTTCAAGCAATTCTGCACTATTGTACATCATAACAGATATCGAGAAAAATATTTAGTGATGCCTAAAAAATCAACTTGGTACGATTTGTGATGCCACACATGGAAACCACACATCACTTTAACAAAGTTAATAAAAAGGAATGAGAAAAAGAAAGGCTGCTCTTGGGGCAGCCTTTCTTAATTTATATAAATATGTTTTTAGTTCAAGCGGAACATTACAGGCAAGTTAAAGCGAGAACGTACAGTCTTGTTACCCTGACGTGCGGGCTTCCACTTAGGCATCTGCTTTACAACGCGCTCAGCCTCCTTTGACAAGTTCTCATCGGGAGAACGCATTACCTTAACATCTACGATAGAACCGTCCTTGTTAACGACGAAGCTAACGAATACACGACCCTGGATACCCTGCTCCTGGCAGACTGCAGGATACTTGATGTGCTCGCTCAACCACTTGTAGCAAGCTTCCTCACCACCGGGGAACTGAGCGTTCTGCTCTACAACCTCGAAGATACGGTCATCATCAACAGCCTCAACAACAGGACCTGCTGCAGGAGGACCAGCCACGGCGGTAGGAGCACCGGTACCCACTGTACCAATAACCACCTGATTTACTTCCTCCGAAGTTTCAATCTTCTCGTCCTTAATCTCCACATCGTCTTCCACGATCTGCAAGATTTCGGGCTGAACATTGTTGTTCACTACAGGTGCGGCGGGTTGTACCTCTTCCTGAATGGTAACGGGAATCATGTCTTCTTCCTGTGCCATCTCGTAAATAGGCTCAGCCTCTTCCTCAACCTTCACATCAATTTGTGTCAACTCAAAAGCGGCGAACATAATCGCCAAAGTCACACACAGACCAATCAAGATGCTTGTGCTTCTTTGCTGTCTGATGTCTTCTGTAATAGTACCTTCCATAGTATATTATTTTTTCTTGTTTTCGACTTATGGGCACAAATTTAGTACAAATTTCTCATTTCGCATTACATTGTGGCTTTTTTTTTACCAAAATAGGCATTTTTTTAGATTTAGAGCCCTAAAAAAAACAAATATCAGCAGAAAAACGTAACTTTGGTGCAAAATTACAACAAAGATGCACGCACGCTTTCTCCTTATATTATTTACTTTTTTTTGCGCAATGCCACTCGCTGCGCAAGAAAGCAGCAGCGTTTTCAATTTTCTCTCGCTTGCATCTTCTTCTCATGCCAACGCTTTAGGTGGTAAAAACATCACGATGGTCGAGAATGATGCTTCGCTTATCTTACAAAACCCTGCTCTTATGTCGGGGGTTGACGACAACTCCATAAGCTTGAACTTCCTCACCTACATGAAGGGTAGTAAAATGGGAAGTGCCACCTACGTTAGAACCATAGACGAGCGGGGCACATGGGGCGTGGCTGCCCAGTTTGTGGGCTATGGTTCGATGAAAGAGACTCTCGAGACTGGTCAGGTAATAGGTGACATGGGTGCACTCGACATGGCCCTGAGCGGTATGTACAGCTACAGCCTCAACGATTTCTGGGTGGGTGGTGTAACCGGAAAGTTCATCTATTCGAAATACGGTTCCTACAACTCCGTAGGTCTGGCAGCCGACCTTGCCCTTAGCTATTTTGACGAAGAAGGTGATTTCTCCACCTCACTTGTGGCGGCTAACCTGGGCGGACAGGTTAAGGCTTTTGGTGAAGAACACGAGCGCATCCCGTTCAATCTGCAATGGGGATTCACCAAGGGCATTGCACACGCACCCTTCCGTGTATCCGTAACGCTTTCCGACCTTACCCATTGGAGCAAAAAGTATTATTACAGTCCGGAAGAGGAACCTGGCTTTGGACGCATATTGATGAACCATGTCAACATCGGTGTGGATATTGTGCCCAGCAATCAGTTCTATTTTGCCCTTGGATACAATTTCCGCAGAGCATACGAACTCAAAGCGGCAGGCTCCAGTCACATGGCTGGCTTTACCTGTGGTGCAGGTGTAATCCTTAAAAGACTGAACTTGGGCATTGCCTATGCCAAATACCATGTCAGCGCACCCAGTCTTTCGCTCACACTGGGGTATGGATTGTAAAGCCCCCCTAACCCCCGACTTTTGACTACGGTCAAAATGTAGGGAATAAGAGTGATGTTGAAATAACAAACTTGCTATACAAAGAAATATAAACTTAGTGATGTTGAAATAACAAACTTGCTATACAAAAGAAATACAAACTTAATAATGTATATTATATGAAAAAGATTACGATAGCCATTGACGGACACTCATCATGTGGAAAGAGTACCATGGCAAAGGACCTGGCTCGAAAACTCGGTTACGTGTATATTGACACAGGTGCCATGTACCGTGCCGTGACACTTTATGCCATCGAGCACAACCTGATTAAGGAAGAGGTGGATGTAGAGGGACTTCGCTCACAGATGGAAAACGTCAACATTAGCTTCCTTTTCAACGAGGCTACTGGTCGCCCAGACACCTACTTAAATGGTACGCGCGTTGAAGACCGCATCCGAACCATGGAAGTATCGTCAAAGGTGAGCCTTATTGCAGCCATCGACTTTGTGCGCACAGCCATGGTGGCACAACAGCAGGAGATGGGCAATGGCGGTGGCGTGGTGATGGACGGACGTGACATCGGCACCACCGTGTTCCCAAATGCCGAACTGAAGATTTTCGTGACGGCCTCTGCCGAAGTGCGTGCCAAGCGTCGCTATGACGAACTCACCGCCAAGGGTGAGGTGTGCAACCTACAGGAGATCCTGGAAAACGTGCAAGAGCGTGACCGCCTTGACAGCACACGTGCCGTAAGCCCACTTCGCAAGGCCGACGATGCCATTGTGCTCGACAACAGCGAGCTTACCATTGAGCAGCAGAACGAATGGTTGATGGAGAAAGCCGTAAGTGTGATTAACAATTAAAGATATGACCATCGAGATTGACCAAGGTTCCGGATTTTGCTTTGGCGTGACACGCGCCATCAGCAAGGCAGAGGAGGAGTTGGCAGGCAGCAAGACACTGTATTGCCTTGGCGACATCGTGCACAACGGCCAAGAGTGCACACGCTTGCAGCAGTTAGGCCTCATCACCATTGAGCACAACGAGTTTAATGAGCTGCACGATGCCACCGTGCTGCTACGAGCACACGGAGAGCCACCTTCCACCTACCACATAGCCACAGAGAACCATCTTGAACTGGTCGATGCCACTTGTCCGGTGGTGCTGCACCTGCAAGAGCGTATCAAGAAAGAATACGTCACCGACCCCACACATCAAAAGCAGATTGTCATCTTCGGCAAGAATGGTCATGCCGAGGTGCTGGGACTTGTTGGGCAGACTGAGGGAACCGCCATAGTGATTGAGACACCCGAGGAGGCCCAGAAGCTTGACTTCCATCGTGACATCTGCCTGTACTCACAAACCACCAAGTCGCTCGATGGCTTCCGCAAAACGGTGGAGTTCATCCAGCAGCACATACACCCATCCGCCACATTCAGCTATTACGACACCATCTGCCGACAGGTAGCCAACCGCATGCCGCACATCCGCGAGTTTGCCTCACGCCATGACGTGGTGCTCTTTGTCTGCGGCAAGAAGAGCAGCAACGGCAAGGCGCTCTTCGAGCAATGCCTGTCGGCCAACCCACACTCCTACATGATCGACGCAGCCAGCGACATTGACATGAGTTGGCTGGAAGGATATGAGTCGGTAGGTATCTGTGGGGCTACCAGTACACCCAAATGGCTAATGGATGAGTGCAAAGTACGCATCGAGGAGTTGCTTGGCTGCCACGAATGAGGTCTTCTGTCCTGCCAGCACACTCTTCTCCTCTGCCATCAGCATGTCGTGGATGGTGTTGTTCTGGAAGAAGCTGTTGCGCAACTGCTCATTGATGCTCTCATACATCCAGTACTTCGACTGCTCATTACGGCGATACTCAAAGTAGCCCGACTTCTTCACAAAGTCGAAGTAGCTGAATATCATATCCCACACCTCCTTGATGCCGTAGCCGAAGAATCCGCTGTAGGTCAGCACCTGCGGAGTCCATCCGCTCTCGGGCATGGGGAACAAGTGCAAGGCGTTGCGGAACTGCGTAGCCGCCAACTGGCACTTGTCCACGTTGTTACCATCACACTTGTTGATGATGATGCCGTCGGCCATCTCCATGATGCCTCGCTTGATGCCCTGCAGTTCATCGCCCGTTCCGGCCAGCTGAATGAGCAGGAAGAAGTCCACCATCGAGTGGCAGGCCGTCTCGCTCTGTCCCACGCCCACCGTCTCCACAAACACCTTGTCGTATCCTGCGGCCTCACACAGGATGATGGTCTCACGTGTCTTGCGAGCCACACCACCCAGACTGCCGGCCGAGGGACTGGGACGTATGAACGAATCGGGATGAATGGAGAGCTTCTCCATTCGGGTCTTATCGCCAAGGATGCTACCTTTAGTCCTTTCGCTTGAGGGGTCGATGGCCAGTACGGCTAGCTTACCACCATATTCCTTCAGCACATGCACGCCAAACTCGTCGATGCTCGTACTCTTACCTGCCCCTGGCACGCCGCTGATGCCTATGCGCACCGACTTGCCGCTGTAGGGGAGGCAACGCTCAATGACCTCCTGAGCCACCTGCTGGTGGTCGGGATTGGTACTCTCGACCAATGTCACCGCCTGTCCCAGTATCGAAGTATTGCCTTTCAGTATGCCTTCCACATAGTCGCTGGCCGTAAGTTTGCGTCGTGCAAACCTGCTGCGCTGCAGGTAGGGGTTGATGATAGAGGGCTGTTCCACGCCGTCATTGACAACGAGTCCTGCATATTCTGATGAGTTTTCGGGATGTTCCATAGGTATGATTCAAAATTATCTGATTATTTAGCCTACTCCTTCACGTTCACATTGATTACCTGCTTTGCCCTTGAGGGGTCGTTGGTGATAAGCAGCACGCGGGGACGGTTCTTTGCCTTCTTCAGGTACTTTGCGTTGATAGTCACCTTCATCTCGGTCGATTTGCCTGGCTGAACGGTACGGTCGCTCATGCTTACCGACACGGCCTGGTTGAACACCTGCACGCTGCGGATGGTCAACGGTTCCCTACCATTGTTGGTAATGGTCACGCCCAGGGTCTGCTTGCTCTTGCCTGCCATCACGAAATTCAGTTTGTCAGTAGATAATGCCATCTTGGGAGCAATGGCAAGCTTAGCTGCCGTAAGGTTAGAGAAGTCGGGCAGGAGAACCGACGACACGAGTATCTCATTCTGCTCGCCTACCTTGTCGCCCATGAAGCGCGACAGATAGACGCGTGTCTGGTTCAGACCCAGCAACCCCAGTTTCTCGCTGTCCAGGGTGACGCGCACCTTACCCGTTCTGCCTCCTGCAATCACCTCGGGCACACATTGCACGCTCAGGTAGTTGGGTAGGTGCATCAACACGGGGCGGAACGGTGTGCGCTCCTGGTTGAAGATCTGCAACTCTGCCACGGGGTGGTCGCCACGGTTCACGTCGTCAAACTCCAGATAGTTGGTGTTCAGACGCACGTTGCCCAGGTCGATGGGGAAGTCGCCGCTATAGTCCAGCTTATGGGTCACCACCCTACCCTCCATTTGCAGGTAGATGGGGTCCTTGGATGCCGTGCAATACACTGCCAGCTCCTTGAGGAAGGTGCCCAGCATCTTGGCATCATACTCCGCCGTGATCTGTCCCTTCTGCCCGGGTGCTATCTTTCCACGCGTCCATTCGGCCGTGGTACAACCGCACGAGGGTTTCACGTCGATGATCTCCAAAGGCTTGTTGCCCTTGTTGGTGAAGGTAAACGTCACCATCTTGGGGGTTTGAAACATCACTTCGCCCACATGGTTCAAAGGGTTGTCCACCACAAACTTTGCCTGTGCTGCCGCGCTGAGCGAGGCAAACGAGCACAAGGCCGCCATTCCTATCTTTCGTATAATCTTATGCATAATTATTTATTTCCCTCGTGCAAAGAGCCTTGCTGGTTAGAAGTTGTATCCCACACCTACGCCAAGAATCGTCTTGAACTGCACACGCTCGCAAGCATAGCCATCCTTCTCAATCATCACTCCGTTGTAGTACTTGAGCGAGGTAGAGAGAGACACCTGCAGATACTTGAGGAACTGGTATGACACAGCCACATCCCAATCCACGTCGAAGTTGCCAAAGCGGCGGTTGTTGTCGCGATAGATGGGGTTGCCATGGCCGTTCTTGCCCACCTCGGTCTTGTCCCACGAGTATGGGGTGTAGATGCCCAGGGTGCTTATCACCTTCAGGTCCTTGTAGCTGTAGTTCAAGGCACCCTTTAGCGAGAAGCCCAGCTCCGAACGGGTGTTGATGCTGTAGTCCTTATTGTTGTCGTCGTCATACTTCCACACGGCATACTTGTCCTTCAGCGACTGCTCCAGTCCACCGTCGGCCGTGGGATAGAGGTGATTGTACTTGCGGTTGGTATCGTCGCCTACCAGCACCGTGGTGAAACGGCCTGCGATGGGTGAGACGTAAACAGAGAAGATGTCGTTGGGCTTCCAGTCGATACCGACAGAGATGTCGGTATAGGCAGGTGCCAGGAACTTAGAGATGATGGGGTTGTCGTCGTCCAGTCCGTTGTAGCTGCGACCCAGCGCAAACTGTGTGTTGAAGCCCAGCAAGCCTGTGGCATACCACCCCTTGGCAAACTCGTAACCCAGCTTGGTGTTGAACTTGAGGCGGTCGCTCGACTTCTGCCACTGGTCGTTAACCTGGTCTATGTAGCTCAGGCCAAACTCTGCATCGAGGTTTGAGTCCCATGCCAGCTTGTCCTTGTGATAGAGCAGACGCGTGCGGCCATACACCACGCCGTTGACATTGTTGTTACCACCAGCGGCCCAGTTCACAAGGCCCGTAGCTGCCGCATTCAGTCCTGCCACACCCGAGAACTTCCACAGCTTCTCGCCCGTATCCACCTTCTTCAAGTCCTTCTGGGCATCTGCAGCCGCATTTGCCTGCGACTGTACCGTCGATTTGTTCACTTCCTGAGCGCCAGCAGTAACTGCCGCACATGCCATAAAGGCAAGCATAAATAATTTTTTCATAATTATATTATTTACATGATTTCGTTAAAACATAATGGCCTGTATATTTAGCGATTGGCAAGAAACCTGGCATTTCTGCCACCGCCACAATACTATCAGCACACCAAAAGCTATGGTTACCGAGCACAAAATTACTGAATTTTTCTGTAATGTGGATGTTTTTTGCAAAGTTTTTGTCGCACAGATGGCAAATACACCCGGCTAAGCGCAAAATAGCACCCATAACCCAGTGGCCTGCCTGCACATTTGCTTGTTCTTAGGTTCACATTAGTTTCACTCAGTTGGCTTACGTCTGGCTTACGTCAAAACACGTAAGCCAGACGTAAGCCAACTGAGTGAAACCTGAGTGAAACAAGAAGGGACACAGGGCACAGGGCATAGCGCGAAAATGTTATTTTTTGTTAATAATTCACATTACGCTTTGCAGATCAAGATATTTTGCGTAACTTTGCTAAGATTTTGTCTTATTCTGTCATGAGCATAAATGGGTCAAGACCAAACAGCACAATAATAACAATTCACCTTTTAAAAACAAAAATTTATAATGAAGAAAACACTTTTTTTGATTCTCATGGGCCTGATGCTACTCAGCCCTATGAACGTATTTGCCACAATTGCTGAAGGCACTTGTGGTACGTGTAAATGGATTATTGACG
>JAKSLO010000084.1 GCA_024401185.1 Bacteroidaceae bacterium
GTCTGCGTTTTGAGATAGTAAAGCCATACAATCTTTCAATAGGTTAATAACATCAAGAAGGGCGATACAGTGATGGAGTTGGCGTAATTCCCATAGAAGTAGGGAATAAACTTAGACTCTATTGCCTACGATTGTCAGATAAGATATTAGTGTTTGGCAACGGAGGCGTAAAGGATGCCCGAAGATGGGAAGAAAGCCCTACGCTTGCACCATACGTAGAACTGCTGATGGACACAAGTAGGTTTCTCTCATCAAGAGAAAAGAACGGAACCATTCTATTGGTAGATAAAGAGATTATAGGAAACTTAAATTTTACAAGAAATGAAAAGGAGTAGTATTTTAGAGGCCAGACGCAGAACGGTAGATCCTGCAATACGTCAGAAGGTGAACTTATCCTTTCAAATTGTAGATAGGATTCACGAAATCTTGCAGTCAAAGGGCTTGAAGCAGAAAGATTTTGCCGCCCTAATGGGTAAATCAGAGGCAGAGATCAGTAAATGGATGCGCGGTACACATAATTTTACAATTGATACCTTGTTATCTATTGAAAATAATCTAGGCGCTCCTATTTTAGTTGTATATTCGCCAAAGGAAGAGGAAGAGGCTTGCTTGGTTTAGAAAAATGCGATTTCAGATGATACATTCCCCAATTTTGTCGCGTTTCACGAACTGGAGATAAAAAAGACAAGAAGGGGGTTAAAGTCGGGAAGATTTTTTCGACTTATTTTAGGTTTTGAGGAAAGCGATGCGAGTTTGCTGCGAAGACTATTTCGAACGTCTATTGGAGGAAATACGTTGGCATTGATACTATTCTTGAAGGAGGATTGATGCGATGTGCTGTTGTAGCGATTGAAGAACACGCATTTTGGAGGAAAGTTCCAAACAAATAGCGAAAAGCATTGTCGTTTCATCCTTTTTTATTAACTTTGCAGATGAGTAAGTAATTTAGAATTAGCATCATGAAAAAGAATGTAGCATTGATAGCAACAGCCGTTTTGGTAAGCATGGCATCGTGCGGCCCCAACAAGGCAGAGCAAAACGAGAAGGCACGCCAGGACAGCATCCGCACAGCCGACTCGCTGGCACGCATCCAGCAAGGCAACATCGCAGGCGATGAGGAAGTGACACGCCAAATGATAATCGAGGACTCCTTAGAACAGCAGAAATTAGTTGATGTAGAGAACATTATCGAGTTCATCAACAACATCTACACCCCCAATGGGCTGAGCGAGATTTTCGAGGAGAAGTGGATAAAGCAGCATTGCACCACCCAACTGCAGAAAGACCTGCGCGACCAATACGATTTTGATGGCGAGGGCTATGCCATGTGGATACTTGGCGGCTGGGGCGATGGTGAGGATGTCAGTTCGAAACTAAAGGAGGCCATCTTCGACGGAGAATATTACTACGCTACACTTGTGCCCACAGGCGAAGATGTGAAGCGCGTCAAGGGCGAACGTGTCATCCGCCTGCAGGTGACCATGGAGAATGGCGTACCCGTTATCAGCGACATCAAGTGGACCAAGGACTGGAAACACTTGGATAGTGCGGAGTAAGCATTGTCTGCGTCCGATGTGCACCCTACCTTGACTCGATTGGCTTACGTCTGGCTTACGTCAAAACACGTAAGCCAGACGTAAGCCAATCGAGTGAAACAAGAGTGAACATCGTTAGCTACGAATTGTACTTCTCACCCCAGCAACGCACCATGCGCTCCTTCATCTTATCCTCCTGGGCATTGGGCTGTGCATGCCAGAATCTTTCACGCTTGAGGGCATCGGGCAGGTATTGCTGCTCCACAAAATGCCCCTCGTAGTCGTGAGCATACTTATACCCCTCATGGTAGCCCAACTGCTCCATGAGTTCGGTAGGAGCATTGCGCAGATGCAGGGGCACAGGCTGATTGCCCGACTGCTTGACGCGCTGCAAGGCTTCGTTGATGGCCATATAGGAAGAATTGCTCTTGGGCGAAGTGGCCAGATATACCGTTGCCTCAGCCAAGGGGATGCGTCCCTCGGGCCAACCTATCTTCATGACAGCATCGAAAGCGGCATTAGCCAGCAAGAGCGCATTGGGATTGGCAAGGCCGATGTCCTCGCTGGCTGATATCACCAGACGACGGGCAATGAAGGCAGGATCCTCGCCCCCCTCAATCATACGAGCCAGCCAATAGATGGCGCCATCGGGGTCGCTGCCGCGAATGCTCTTGATAAAAGCAGAGATGATGTCATAGTGCATCTCACCATCCTTGTCATAGGCAAGCGGGTTCTGCTGCAATCGTTCGGCCACAATCTTGTCGTTGATAACCACGTCACCCTCACGAGGGGCAGCCTCGTACACCAATTCCAAGATATTGAGCAGCTTACGTGCATCGCCCCCACTATAGCGCATCAGGGCAGAGGTTTCCTGCAAGTCGAACTTCCGCTTGCTCAGCTCGATATCTTTCTCGATGACACGATGTACAAGCCTCATCAGGTCATCGGCTTCGAGCGACTTCAGCACATACACCTGACAACGAGACAACAAGGGACGTATAACCTCAAAACTGGGATTCTCGGTAGTGGCACCCACCAAGGTGACAACCCCTTGTTCCACAGCCCCCAGGAGCGAATCCTGCTGACTCTTGCTGAAACGGTGTATCTCATCGATGAAGAGGATAGGACTTGGTGCATCAAAGAAGCGTGACTGACGTGCCTTCTCTATCACCTCGCGCACCTCCTTCACACCACTCGTCACGGCAGATAGGGTGTAGAAAGGCGTCTTCAGCTGGTGTGCAATGATGGTAGCAAGGGTGGTCTTTCCCACTCCAGGAGGCCCCCACAGAATGAAACTGCTGAGCTTTCCGCCGTCAATCATACGGCGAAGCACGGCGCCCTCACCCACAAGGTGCTGCTGTCCAATATAATCATCAAGCGTCGTAGGACGCATTCTTTCTGCTAATGGAGACATTTCGTATAGAGATTGATTTAAGCAAATGGAATGCAGAAGTCAAGCCGACAGGCTTTTCCTGCAGAGAAATTACGCAAATTTACAAAAAAACAATTAATAATAGAGTAGATAATCAAAGATAAATAGAGATATACAAGGTTAAATGAGAGATATTTCGTAATTTTGCACAAAATTGAACCTTGCTTCCCTCCTCGGAAGGGAGCCGTACTTCACAACACATAATATGCTCTCCATCCTGATACCAACCTATAACTTTCACCCGCAATCGTTGCTCGACAGCTTGCTCAAGCAACTGCCTGCCGATGCAGAAATCATTGTGGGTGATGATTGCAGTCCCAACGAGGAACTGGCATCATGGCTCAGGCAGTACTGCCAGGAGAAGGGCATACGCTACGTTCGTCCGGTGCACAACCTGGGCAGTGCCGGCATGCGCAACATGCTCTGCCGTGAGGCATGCGGCGAACAACTGCTCTACATCGACTGCGACACCATCGTCCACGATGAAGCCTTCATAAGCAAGTATGCCGAGCTGGCTGGCAACCACATAGTGTGTGGCACCATAACACACCCCGAAACCATGCCATCGGCGGCACAATCGCTAAGATGGAAGTATGAGAAAAGCATGGAGAAACGCTTCACGGCCGACCTCTGCAACCAGCACCCTTACGAACATTTCCGCACATCACACTTCCTCATCCCCAAATCCATCATGAGCGAAGTGCCTTTCGACGAAGGCATCAAAGGCTCTGGCTATGAGGACCTGCTATTCGGAAAACATCTGCAAGAAAAAGACATAAAGGTGCTGCACACCCCCATCTGTGCCATGAATGGCGACATTGAAGACAATGACACCTTTCTGCAAAAGACGGAAAGACAATTGCGCACGCTTTACCAATACAGAGCGGAACTGGCAGAATTTTCCACCTTGCTGCATTTTCGCGACCGAATGAAGCAAAAGCATCTCTTAGGACCGGTAATTCTGCTTTTCAAGATGACAAGAAAGGCATTACGACACCATTTGCTTGGCAAGAATCCCAACATCAAACTCTTTCAGTTCTACAAACTCGGAGTATATGAAACCTTGGCAAAGCATTGAAATACAAATAATAAAGGCCGTGCCTCGCGGCACAGCCTTCACACAGAATTCAATAGGTATTAGTTTTTAAGGTAAAAAGATTGTTTATAATCGCTGGCAAAGTTCGGCATTTTTGACGAAACAAACAAACATTTTTTTATGTTGTTTAACATGTTTTGTGATTTTGTATTAATATTACTTCTCTTTTGCATAAGTTTACAAGCTGGATTCGAACGTCGATTTGACGCAGACGACTTTCTGCGGCAGTAGTCAAGTAATGGTAAAAAAAATAACTTCCTAAAGTTCATATCATAATGCTTCCTTCAGCTTTGGCTGTCTTTTGGGGTGTTTTTTCACCATTACCAAATCCTATTATAATTACTCTGCGGGACATACGTCAGACATGGATAATGGCAAAAAAACGTGGTCTTTATCCAAAAAAAGCATTCACAGCAAAACAATTTCAATATTTTTTCGTACTTTTGCAGTACAAATTAAACTAATGAAGAAAGGAAAACAGCTATGGCAGTTCCCGAAACTACAACAACAGAAAAGAAAAGTTTGAACTTTATAGAGCAGAAGGTAGAGAAAGACTTGGCCGAAGGCAAGAACGGAGGTCGATTGCAGACACGTTTCCCACCCGAGCCCAACGGATATTTGCACATTGGTCACGCCAAGGCCATCGCCATGGACTTTGGCATTGCAAAGA
Source organism: Bacteroidaceae bacterium (assembly GCA_024401185.1). GTDB lineage: Bacteria > Bacteroidota > Bacteroidia > Bacteroidales > Bacteroidaceae > Physcousia. Next base: position 4,734 of record JAKSLO010000084.1, read on the forward strand.
AGTTTGGCGGAGTGTGTAACCTGCGTATGGACGACACAAACCCCCAGAAGGAGGATACCGAATACGTAGAAGCCATTGAGCGCGACATCAAGTGGCTGGGCTTTGAGTGGGGCAAGGTATGCTACGCAAGCGACTACTTCCAGGAGTTGTGGGACTTTGCCGAGTGGTGCATCCTCAACAACAAGGCCTATGTTGATGAGCAGACGAGCGAGGAGATAGCCGCACAGAAAGGCACACCCACCGAAGCCGGTACCAACAGTCCCTACCGCGACCGTCCTGCCGAGGAATCGCTCCGCCTGTTCCGCGAGATGAACAGCGGCAATGTGGAGCCTGGCAAGATGATTCTGCGCGCCAAGATAGACATGGCATCGCCCAACATGCACTTCCGCGACCCCATCATGTACCGCGTGCTGAACCTTCCCCATTGGCGCACGGGCAACAAATGGAACGCCTACCCCATGTACGACTTCACACACGGACAGAGCGACTACCTTGAGGGAGTTACCCACTCCATCTGTACGCTTGAGTTCGTACCCCACCGCGACCTCTACGACTTGTTCGTTACCTGGATAAAGGAGTGGAAGGGCGATGAAGGCGACATGGAGGACAACCGCCCACGCCAGTTCGAGTTCAACAAACTGAACCTGAACTACACCCTGATGTCAAAGCGCAACCTGCTCATCCTCACCAAGGAGGGTGTAGTAGATGGTTGGGATGACCCCCGTATGCCTACCATCTGCGGAATACGTCGCCGTGGCTACAGTCCCGAGGCCATACTCAACTTCATCGACAAGATTGGCTACACCACCTTTGATGCCTTGAACGACATCAAGCTCATGGAGGCTGCCTGCCGAGAAGACCTCAACACACGTGCCATCCGCGTAAGCGCAGTAGTTGACCCCGTGAAACTCGTCCTCGACAACTATCCCGAAGGACAGGTAGAGGAAATGGTGGCCATCAACAATCCCGAACTGAAGGACGAGGAAGGCAACATCATCAATGAGAATAATACCCATATCATCAAGTTCTCGCGCGAACTGTACATAGAGCGTGCCGACTTCATGGAGGACGGTGGCAAGAAGTTCATGCGACTTGGCCCCGGCAAGGAAGTACGCCTCAAGAACGGCTACATCATTGCCTGCAGCGACGAGAAGGACGAGAACGGAAACTTCAGGTGCATAGAGAAGGACAGCGAAGGCAACATCACTTGCATCCATGCCACCTACGACCCCGAAACGCGTAGCGGTTTGCCCGGTGCCGACCGTAAGATCAAGGGCAAGACCCTGCACTGGGTAAGTTGTGCCCACAGCATCCCCTGCGAGGTGCGCGACTACAACTGTCTGTGGACTTGTGAGAATCCTCGCGACGCCATCAAGCAGTACGAGAAGGACAACGGTGTGCGTGGCATCGACGCCATGCGTCCCTTCATCAACCCCGACTCGCTTTGCGTCAACAAGAATGCCTTCATCGAGGAATACGCTGCCTCATTGCCTGCACTCAGCTACCTGCAATTCCAGCGTATTGGTTACTACAACGTAGATACGGACTCTACCCCCGGCAAGCCTATCTTCAACAAGACAGTAGGACTTAAGGGATAACCGTCCGTCGCGTGCTGAACAACGAGTCAATCTCGAACCAGTATAAACGCATCAGTATTTGGAAGTATTAAAACATCACACACTTGCGAAACGAAGATTTATCATTTTTCGAGAGTAAAGACTTCAAGGAGTCGTTGGAGCAATACGAATCTGCCCTCAAAGAGGGTAGAACAGTTTACATGGATGCAGACGAACTGACTGACATCTCGGAATACTATATGGTAAACGAACGCGAGGAAGATGCCAACAAATGCATCCGTTTGGCTCTTGAACTTCATCCCGATGCAACTGACCCTCAGATATTTCTGGCACGGCAGCAGATGTTCCACAACAACTTAGCCAAAGCCAGGGAGATTGCCAGGGGCATCTTGCAACAGGATGACCGTGAGACACGGTTCCTGTGGGCAGAGATCTACATAAAAGAGGGTGATACCAGCAAAGCGTCCGAGATGCTCATGCAGTATTACCAAACCTTGCAAGAGGATCAAGCCCAGTTCCTCTACGACTCTGCCGGTGTCTTTATGGACTACGAGGAATGGGAAAAAGCCCTGTTTTGGGCCACGAAGCTCAAGGACGAGTACCCCAAGTCCAGGAATGCCGACATGCTGATGGCCGACATCATGGTAAGCTGTGGCAAGTCACAGGAAGCAGAGCAAATACTCAAGGAGATACTGAATAACGACCCTTTCAGCAAGGAGGGTTGGCGACTGATGGCTGAAGCACAAAGCGGTCAGGAACGGTACCTTGATGCCATAGACTCCATCGAATACCTTCTGGCATTGGATGAGAAAGACCAGAAGGGGCTACTCATCCATGCCAATAGCCTGTTCCACCTGAACCGTATGCAGGAGGCTCACGAGGAATACGTCAAATACCTGGAACAGGTTCCCAACGACATCACCATCCTCTACTTCGACTCCATAGCGCTCACCAATCTTGAGAGCTACGCAGAGGCATTGAATCAACTGACGAAGGCTATGGTGCTGTGCGACAAAGACTCTCTGGAATTTCGCCATATCTGTTTGCAAGCCTGCTATCTGATGAGCAAGACAAACATGTTTGATGATGCGCTAACCGTACTGGAAGAAGCGTACCAACACGGCAATACAGAGAAAGATACCGACTACTATCTGCTGAAGGGTCACATCATGCTTGAGACCCAAAACCCTCTGGATGCCGAAGAATGTTTCAAGAAGGCTTTGGCTTTTAGCGAAGATGTCTGCGCCACTACCCTGACCACAGCCATCGAGTATGCCGAGAACGAGTTATACGAAAGGGCTATCTGCATACTGGAGACCCTCCTTGAGTCGGACATGCCCGACAAGGAAGCCCGATGCATGCCTTATCTGGCATATTGCACCTATTTCGTTCCCGAGCACGCCAATTACAAAAAGTACCTGCATCTGGCTGCGCAATGCAATCCCAGCCTTACAGAGTATCTTTTTGCCCCCATCTATCCTGGCAAGCCTATCAGCGAGTACGGAGAGATTTAGCGTGAGTTTACTTTCTTAATTTCAAGAAATCACTTGCGGATGATTTCTTCTATCTTCTGGAAATCAAGTCCTTCGAAGGTAGTGATGACATGATTGCACCTGTCGGCAATCTCTTCGGGTGTATGTCCCGAAGCCACACCGATGGTAAAGATGCCCGACGACATGCCCGCCTCAAGTCCAGTATAGGCATCCTCAAACACCACACACTCCGAGATGTCGGCCCCAAACACCGAGGCACCACGCAAGTAACAGTCAGGATTAGGCTTAGAAGCCGTGAAATCCTCTGCCGTGAGCACACGGTCAAAAAGCGACTGGAATTCAGGCATCATGCGATACACATTGCTCATCTTCTTCTGGTCGGACGAGGTCACCACCGCACATTTCACACCCTGACGGCGAATGTCGTCGATGAACGCCCTCACACCGGGAAAGAAAGCATACTGCATCTGTGCCTCGTAAGCCTCAAGCAAAGGCAGTATCTGTGCCTGTACCTCAGGCGAAGGGAAGTAATTGGCAAAAATCTGCTTCAAGGTTGTACCCTTGATAAGGTGCTCCAGATTGGGCACATCGGGACGGAAACGACGTCCCATACTACCCCAGAAAATGGTGTACTGGTCCTCGGTGTCGAAAAGAGTGCCATCGAGGTCAAAGAGTGCCACCTTGAAGGTGCGCGATTTGCTTGCGTTGTCGAACATAATGTGAAAGTAAGTAATCAAAATTATTTATACTCAAGTTTCATGCCCTGATTTTATATAGATTTTGAATTAGATTTTTATAAGATTTTGAGGCCGTTAGGCCGATGCCAAAATATTTCGTTCCCTTATTTTTGATTTAGATTTTAACCCGGATTTTAAAATCCTGGTGAAAATCCACCCGTAAAATAGATGAACCGCATAATTAGGGGGCGCTCGTAAACTCGCTTAAAATCTTATTAAAATCTTTTATTCATGTTTCGCATGTATAGGGAGTTAAAGAATATCAAGGAGTTAAAGGAGTTAAAGACGAATGTCTTGCTCCTTGAGGCATTGTGGCGCACACCCTGCATACCTAACGTCTTTAACTCCTTTGAATTCTTTAACTCCTTTAACTCCCTAATACTGAAGCATGCGAAGCTTGCGAAAGTTGAATCTTCTATCATAAAATCTTGGTGAAAATCATTCAAGGGTGGAAACTTTATTTATAATGCCAAAGGCTGTCAAACTAAAATGAGCTACAAAGTTACACAAAAAAAGGAAATAAAGAAAGGAAATGGACGCAGGATTTGGATAGTTCGTGCAAAATGAATACCTTTGTGAGGCGAAAACAAAAATTTCTAATCCTATATTATGAAAAACTGGATTCTCAAAACATTGGTAGCCGGTACCCTGATGATGCCGGGTGCTGCACAGGCTCAAGGCAATGCCATCAGCAAGTCTATCCACATCGATAGCAGTAAGCCCAGCGCAATGATCGACCCCATGCTGTATGGTCAGTTGTTCGAGCACATCTATTTCTCTGCCAACAATGGTGTGTGGCAGGAGCTCATCTTCGAACGTTCATTCGAGCCCGAGCACTACCCGGGCATTCATCCACGCGACGGATATTTCGATGGCTGGTTTGCCGATGAAGAGCAGGTGCTGCACTCCCCTACCCGATATGAGCAGCCCATACATGTGGCCAGCGTGGAAGGCAACGACTATGACATCACGCTCGACCTCAAGTGGCGCTCCTACCGTCTGGCACGCCGTGCATGGAGTGGTGGACTGATGGACATTCGCTTTGCCTTCAAGAACCAGCAGAATGGTGACCCTTATTTCGTACGCCTTCACAACCCCTACTATGAGGTTCGCTCGCTGGCCGTTGCCCAGACCGAAGAGATGCGCAAGAACGAGGAGTTGAACAAGATGCGCGAGGCCATGACCAAAGGGGAGAATGCACCCAACTTCTCCATCTCGACCATGGTGGAGAAAGAGGTGGACTTCCGTGGCAGAAAACGCACCATGAAAACCCTCGATGCGCTGGTAAAGAAGGTGGCTAACGAGAAGCAAATCAATGAGAACCAAGACTGGCACAAGTTGCGCATCTCATGCCGGGGCAATGGCGTAAAGGTGTACTATGACGGCAAGCAAGTACTCTCGTACAACAAGCTCGACAAGGCCGACATCAACGACATTACCTTCTGGGTAAACTATACCGAGGCATACTATCGCAACATCAAGGTTACTTCGGCCAACGGAAAGGAAACCTACTTTGAGGGATTGCCCCAGGATGTGCAGATTCCTTCCGTGGCACCCCAATGGCACTCTTTCGGAAACGGTGAGTTCAAGATGGTGAAGGGTGATGCCGTGAACATGAACTACTCACAGCAGATTACCGCCCATCAACAAATGGCGGGCATCGTGCAAGGTCCCCAGAACGTAGTGGCTGGCGAGAAGTACCAAGGCTATATCTACGCCAAGGGAGACGGCATACTGACCATTGGCCTGAAGAACGGACGTGGTCTGGTGGCCAGACAGTCATTGGGCACCATGACAGGAGAATGGAAGAAGTACGAGTTTGAGCTCAGCACTCCCAGCTACAATGGCGATGCCGACTTTGCCATCTGCGTAGAGAATGGCACCGTACAGGTGGACGAAGCCAGCATGACCACGCTCTCTGGCAAGAAGCTGGGTGGTTTCCGTCCCGACATCTTCAATGCTGTCAAGCAGTTGCACCCCACTTGCATGCGCTGGCCCGGAGGTGGCTATGTGGCGCAGTACGACTGGAGGTGGGGTGTGGGTCCACAAGAGAAACGCCGCCGTTGGGATCACTGGATGTGGATGGACTACGACCAGAACTGTTTTGGAACGGACGAGTTCCTGCGCTTCTGTCGTGAGGTCAACTCCGAGCCTGTGCTCGTGGTGAGCGTTGCCTTCGAACGTCCTGACAGCGAGTTCGATGAGATAATGGAGAACGCCCTCAACTGGCTGCGTTACTGCAACGAGCCTGCCACAGGTGAGTGGGGTGCCAAGCGTGCCGCCAACGGCCATCCCGAGCCCTACAACGTGAAGTATTGGGAGATTGACAACGAGATGTGGGAGATGGGTATCGAGAAATACGAGAACTGCGTGCGTCGCTACTCTGAGGCGATGCGTAAGATCGACCCGAGCATTAAGATCATCGCCTGTGGTGGCTTCCAGGAGGATGCCGACTTCATAGCTCGTTCGGGCAACTACTTCGACTACCTGAGCTTGCACCACTATGAGCAGCAGAATGGCTACGCTACGGGTCCCATCAACCTGGGCAAGCAGTACGACCGCTATGCTGAGATGATTGCCAAGAGTCCCAACCCCAACATCAAGCTCTTCATCTCGGAGTGGAACCTCAACAGTCAGGACTGGCGGACGGGCTTGTTTGCCGGTGGTTTCCTCAATATGTGCGAGTCTAAGGATGTCGTTGCCATGGGAGCTGCTGCCCTCTTCATCCGCCGTACCGACTCGCCCGACTGGAACAATGCCTTCATCAACTTCGACTACAAGGATGTGTATGTAGCACCCAACTATCAGGTTACCGACCTTTGGTACGACCACTTCTCGCGCTACCTGCTCTCGCAGACGGGTGACACGGGCGAGCTGAACGTGGTCAGCACCATGTCTGAAGATGGCAAGAGTGTCATCGTCAAGGTGGTGAACCCCACCGACAAGCCCTACTCACTTGCCCTGAACAGCAGTTGGGCTGGCGTAAACGAGGCTGAATACGAATACTTTGCCCCTGGCGACCTGATGATTGGAAACACCATGCAGAACAAGAATGCCGTGGCTTTGCAGAGACGCAGCGTAGCGCCCAGCAACAAGGTTTACACGCTCCACGTGGAAGCCTACTCGGCTGGCGTGCTCACCATCGAGCGATAGTTATTACCATCACTTAGTTTGTTTGACAATACCACAATGCCCCTTCTTCATCCCCATCCAAGGGAAGGAGAAGGGGCTTCTTCTTTGAAAATATTTTAACAGCGCATAGTGACTTAGTATCTTTGCAGACGTAAAAACAGGGCCGTTTTCCTACGTTTTGCCTTCAGTCAGCCTCCAATCAGCACCCTATCTGCACACAATTGGCTTACGTCTGGCTTACGTGTTTTTACGTAAGCCAGACGTAAGCAAAGCGTGTTCAACCCGAGTGCAAGACGTAAGAAAAGAAAATAATTCACAATGCTAATGCACAATGCATAATGCACAATGCACAATTAGCTGGCGCGATGCGCAAAGCCTTAAAGTGATTTTTACCTGGATTTTTTTTTAACGCAAAGACGCGAAGGCGCAAAGTTTATAGCCAGAGGAATGAGTTCTTATCATGAGGGAAAGGAAGCAAGCGAGTGAGTTTTTGAATGGCGAAGCCGTTTTTTTTGCGTCAGCACTTTTTCTTCTGTGCATGGGCTTAAGCCGTAGGCTGATGGGATGGCGGGGCTAAATCCCAGAGAGCGTGCTCTTAAAGGGATTTGGCAACGCCAGCACATCAAGGGGCAGAATGCCCCAAGCCTATGTGCAGACTTTTTGATTCTTTTATACAGCAGGCTTTATGCTCACCCCCCTTGGGGATAGATCAAAAAGTTCGCATGAGGAGCCAGGACTACGTCCTATGATGCTGTGGCCAACCCAAATTCCTTGCAAGAGCCTGGGCTCTTACAGACAATTTGGCCTGCCCCACCATCAGCCTTCGGCTTGGCTCCCCACACGAAACAAAAAGTGCAAGCAACAAAAAAGCCTTCGGCATCAAAAAATTGACTTCGTCGAGTTCTTCGGACTTCACAATGCACAAGTAGCTGCGTCCGGCTCTTCGTACTTCACAATGCACAAGTAGCTGCGCGACGCTGTAGACGAACGCAAAGACGCGAAGGCGCAAAGTTTATAGCCAGAGGAATGAGTTCTTATCATGAGGGAAAGGAAGCAAGCGAGTGAGTTTTTGAATGGCGAAGCCGTTTTTTTTGCGTCAGCACTTTTTCTTCTGTGCATGGGCTTAAGC
>JAKSLO010000085.1 GCA_024401185.1 Bacteroidaceae bacterium
ACTGGCGCGTATCGCTCGACCCCGATGCCCGCTTCTACATCCAGCAGGACGGCACATGGCAATGCCATACCAAGCCCCTCGTGCCCGGTTTCCACTATTACTGGTTCACCATCGACGGTGTAGACGTGGCCGACCCCTCTGCCCCCAGCTACTATGGTTGCGGTCGCTACACGAGTGCCGTCGACATCCCCGAGGAAGGCTGTACGTTCTATGCCAACGAACCCGTGCCCCACGGCACCGTTCACCAGCTCACCTATCCCTGCCCCGTCCGTGCCTCAGACAAGGTATGGGTCTATACCCCTGCCGGTTATGAGCAGGGCAAGAAGAAGTATCCCGTGCTCTACCTGCAGCATGGTGGTGGCGAGGACGAAACAGGCTGGGTGCTTCAGGGCAAGACCGACCTCATCCTGGACAACCTCATCGCCTCGGGCAAGGCAGAGGAGATGATCATCGTCATGGCAAACGGCACCATCAACAAGATGGGACACCGTTTCGGCTACAGCATAGAGGGCATCAAGCCCTTCGAGGAGGACCTGATACAGAACCTCATCCCCTTCATCGAGAAGAACTTCCGTTGCAAGACCGACAAGAACAGTCGTGCCCTGGCAGGTTTGTCGATGGGTGGTGGCGAGACCTTCTTTGCCGGTCTGCAACACACGGATATGTTTGCGCACCTGGGCATCTTCAGCACGGGCGTCTTCGGTGGCATCCGCGAGGCGGGTCAGTTTGATGCCGAGAAAGCCATGCCAGGCCTTATCAGCAAGGCAGGCGAGTACAACAAGGCACTCAAGGTGCTTTACATCTCAGTCGGTCAGGACGACCCTCGCATCACCGGAACTACTAATGCGGTAAAGATCATGCAGCAGCAGGGCCTGAACATCGTGTTCAACACCTTCCCCGGCGATCATGAGTGGCAAGTGTGGCGCAAGTCGCTGCACGACTTCGTACAGAAAATCTTTAAATGAATCTCTGCATAATAGAACATCATGAAGTTCAGTTTTAATTGGCGCTACCTGTTGCCCATCGTCTTGTTTGCTATATTTGCCTATGCCGTGCTGCTGGGCATGTATTCCGACATGCTCTTTACGGCACAGGACCGCAACGCATTCTTTCTTACCTCCGACTTCTTCAGCCAGAGCGTCTCTACTCCCTTTGGCCTGATGAGTTGGGCAGGTGGCTATCTTACTCAGTATTTCTATCATCCAGCCTTCGGTACCACCCTGCTGGTGCTGCTGTGGATGCTTGTCTATGCCGTCTCGGCATCCGTGTTCCGTCTCTCTGCCAAGGGGGCAGCATGGCTTCTTCTCCCTCTGGGATGCCTGTTGGCTTCCATCACCGATGTGGGTTATTGGGTGTACAGCCTTATGCTTCCGGGCTACTGGTTCTCACAGACGCTGGCCTACCTGGTGCTTCTGCTGATGCTCAAGGGAGCGCATCTTACGCCCAGTCGTTGGCGCTTGCTGTGGTATGTGGCAGCCCTGGCTCTCTATCCCTGGCTGGGATGGATGGTGTATCTGTTTGCTGCGTGCCTCTGTTTGAGCCATTGCATGCGTAGCAGCGAGGGCAACAACACTTCGCTGACTGAGGCCAGATGGCTGCATGTGGTGTTGATGCTCTGCGTCGCCCTCTCGCCCTATGTGTGGCGTGCCCTTGCTTTCGGTCATCTGCCCATGCGTTCGTTGTGGATGGCAGGCTTCCCGTTCTTCGAGAACAATACCTCGCATACCTTCCGCACGAGTTTCCCGTTCTTCCTGCTCATCGGCCTCACGCTGTGGTTCTCTGCCTTCTCACTTCGTCAGTCATGCTTCATGGAGAGCCGTTGGGCAAAGCGCCTCAAGCTCAATGCCATCAGCGTGTCGGTACTGGCCATGCTGCTCTGTGTGGGAGGCTTCTGGAAGACTAAGTTTGATGACTACAACTACCAGGCAGAGATGCGCATGAACCGTCTGGTTATGGACGAAGACTGGACGGGTGCCATCGAGGAGGCATCAAAGACCATGACGCCCAGCCGCTCTATGGTGATGCTTCGCAACGTGGCTTTGCTCAACACGGGCAACCTGGGCAACTCTGCCTTTGCCATGGGTGGTAGTGGTGTGGAGATCTACAACCCCGACTCCATGCAGATCAACATCATGCAGATAGCCGCCCCCATGGTATATTTCAATCATGGCAAGATGCTCTATGCCCTGCGTTGGTGCATGGAATTTGGCGTGGTGTATGGCTTCTGTCCCTATTATCTGAAGACGATGACGCGCGTGGCTCAGGTCAAGGGCGAGACGCAGCTGGTGCAACGCTACCTGCGAATGCTGGGTAGCACCGCCTACTATGCCGACTGGCGTCCGAAGCCCATTAGTGAGATGCTTAGGCAGTTAGAGAGTCTGTTCCTCGATGTCATCGACTCGGACAACAATGATGCAGAGCGTTACCTCATCGAGAATTTCAGTATGGCTCAGGGAAGCGGCAATCCGTATGTGCAGGAGCTGAACCTCTTCTACTCCATGATCTATCGCGACCCTCAGCTCTTCTGGCCCGCCTTCCATGCCTATGCTTCAATGACCGGTGGCAAGAACCTTCCCATACACTATCAGGAGGCCTATCTTGAGTTTATGGTGAAGTATCCTGCCAAGTTGCCCTATACGGTCGAGATCAACCCCTCCGTCAGTTCGCGTTACGAGAGTTTCAAGACCTGTCTGCAAAACGCAGCCAACTACTGCCAGGGCAATAACGACCAGATAGCCGACATGCTGCACGATGAGTGGCAGGGCACGTACTGGTATTATCTGTATTTCGGTCGCAAAACCTATTAGAATAATGAAAAAGAGTATGAATTCAAATCTTTCTCACCTGAAAAAATCATTCTGCGCATGGTGTGCCGCTGTGTGCCTGGTAGCCTGCGGAGGCCATCCTTCGGTTCCTCAGGACAGCACGCCTTCAGGCCACGAGGCGCATATCTATCCCGACTATACCGATGTCACGGTGCCTTGCAACATCGCTCCCCTCAACTTTATGCTTGCCGACAGTATGGCCACCGAGTGTGTGGCTCGCATCACCTCGGCCGATGGCATGGTGCAGACCTATGGCGATGGCATCAAGGTCATCATCCCCGAGGATGAATGGCACAGCATGCTGCAAGCCTCTGCCGGTAAGGATATCAAGGTCGAGGTGTTTGCCCGTATAGGCTCCCGATGGCAGAGCGACAATGCCTTCGCCATTCATGTGGCCAAGGAGGAGATTGACCCCTACGTGGCCTATCGTCTGATAGAACCCAGCTACGAGATATACGATAAGATGTACATCATGCAGCGCAACGTCACCAACTTTGATGAGTTTGAGGTGTTTAATAATAAGGTGGCATGCGACGACCCCAAAGGCCAGTGCATCAATTGCCACAGTTTCCAGAACTATCGTACCGACAACATGCTCTTCCATGTGCGTGTAACACGCGGTGGTACTGTCATGATCAACGAGGGACGCATCTCGAAGCTCGACCTGAAGCGCGAGGGTATGATTAGTGCAGGCGTATATCCTTCCTGGCATCCCACGCTTCCCCTCGTAGCCTTCTCTACCAACAATACACACCAGTGGTTTCACACGGCGGATGTGGACAAGGTGGAGGTGTTTGATGATGCCAGCGACCTGGTGCTCTATGACGTGAATGCCGACAAGGTGTCTGTCATTGCAGCCGACACTGCCCGCCTGGAGGTGTTCCCCACCTGGGCTCCCGATGGCAAGTACCTCTATTACTGCTCTGCCATTGCCTGGCGTGCCGACAGTACCAAGGTGCATGGCGACGACTATCGTTTTGGCTATATGGATGTGCGATACAACCTCTATCGCCGCCCCTTCGATGCCAGCACCAAGAGCTTTGGCGAGGAGGAAACCGTCTATCAGGCCGACACGTTGCAACATAGTGCTACGCTGCCCCGCATCAGTCCCGACGGACGTTTCATCGTGTTTGCTGAGGGGCCCCACGGATGCTTCAACATCTGGCATCACGATGCCGACATACGCATCATGCAGCTGAGCGACGGTACTTTCCTGCCCACGGAGGCGCTCAACACCGCAGGGTATGCTGAAAGTTATCCCTCGTTCTCAAGCAACGGTCGCTGGGTGATGTGTGCCAGTCGCCGCGACGATGGCAACTACAGCCGCATCTACTTCTCGTATTTCGATGGCAAGCGTGCACACAAGGCTTTCCTCCTTCCGCAGGCTGACCCAGAGCATAACATCTTCCGCATGCTTTCGTATAACCGTCCGGAATATACCATCGAACCGGTTAAGCAGAGCGTGCAGCAGATTGCTGCCGAGGTGCTCAAGGACAAATAAAAAAACTCTAAATTCCTATGAAAAAACTATTTGCAGCCATTGTGCTGACATTGTTTGCCGTAAATACACAGGAAAAGTATTTTGGCTTGTAGGAATAGTTTAAAGATACGCATTGCCCATCTTCTCCCTTGCGATGGTGGTGCAGGGACCATGTCCCGGATATACGACCGTGTTTTCGGGTAGGGTGAACAGGCGTTCGCGTATGGAGCTGATCTCGGTCTCAAAGTCTCCACCAGGCAAGTCGTAGCGCCCTATGCTACCAGCAAAGAGAGTGTCGCCACTGAAAGCGATGCTCTCTTGTTCTATGTACAGACATACGCCACCAGGTGTGTGTCCGGGAGTATGTATGACCTCAATGCAGAGACTGCCCAGCATAATGTGCTGACCATCTTTCAGATAGTCGCAAGGCGATGGCAGAGGGTAGGGGAAGGGTTCACCCATCATGGCCATTGTGCTGTCGTTGGCAAGCGTGTAGAGCTCGTGGTCGAGGGCATGAAACATAGGTTTGATGCCGAAGTCGCGTTCCACGAAGTGCAGACCGTAGATGTGGTCGAAGTGGGTGTGCGTCTGCAAGGCATAGCGTATGTTAAGCTTGTTTTCCTCAATATACTGCTTGATGGGTTGCCATTGGCGCTCGCTGTAGGCTCCACAGTCTATGATGGCTGCCTCATTGCCATCGCTGATGACGTAGGTGTTCTCACCAATGGGATTGGATACAAATGTCTTTATCTGCATGTTTTTTTAGTATCTGAAGTTTTTCATACCTTTATGTGAGTGTAAACCACCTTCTTGGTCTCGAAGTATTCCTCCTCGAAATAGTCGGAGAGGGGGGTGATGTCGCTGATGTTCTTCACAGGAAGCACCTCATGCTCAAGTTCACCACCCTTCAGGCAGATGAGACCATTGGGCAGACCGTTCTGCTGATGCTTGGAGATGTTGTTACGGATGATTTTGATGAGGTCGGTAAGAGGCATCACGGCACGCGATACCACAAAGTCGAACTTCTCCTTTATCTCCTCAGCACGGCACCAGCGCACCTCTACATTCTTCAGTCCTAAGGCGTTGATTACTTCCTGGCACACGGTGAGCTTCTTGCGCACACTATCCACAAGCAGGAACTGTGTGTCGGGATACATGATGGCAAGGGGTATGCCAGGGAAACCACCTCCGCAACCCAGGTCCATGACCTTGGTGCCAGGGGTGAAGCGTATGATCTCGGCAATGCCGAGCGAGTGCAGCACATGGTGCTCATAGAGGTTGTCGATGTCTTTGCGCGAGATGACGTTGATCTTGGCATTCCAGTCGTGGTACAAGGCGTCAAGAGCTGCAAACTGCTGCTTCTGCTCGTCGGTGAGGTTGGGGAAATACTTTAATATTATGTCCATGTGATTTGATTTGTTACGTATTGTTGATTACAACAGGATGTTTATGATTTTCTGTGGTGAAGAGGGACCAGGATGGCAAACAAGGCACAGGCTCCCATCACAAAGGGGTAATATAGGTAGGGTATGATGCCTACGGGATTCACCTCGGCAAGACCGCTGGCAATGAGCAGTTGTGCTCCGTATGGGACGAGGCTCTGTGCCAGGCACGAGAAGGTGTCGAGGATGGAGGCGCTGCGACGTGGGTCGATGCCACATTGGTCGGATATTTCCTTGGCAATGGGACCTACCGTAAGGATAGCAATGGTATTGTTGGCCGTACACAGATTGGTGAGGAACACCAGAAAGGCTATGCTCAGTTCACCCATTCGTGTGCTGTGGATGTGGCGCGACATGCGTTCCACGATAAAAGCGATGCCCCCATTATGGCGTACCAGCTCCATCAGTCCTCCTGCCAGAAGGGTCACGATGATGAGTTCTGCCATGTTCATCACCCCTTGTCCCATGGCATTGATGAGTTCGAAGGCGTTGAGGTGCCCGAACCCCATTCCCACGAGGGCTGTCATCAGCAGTCCGATGATGAGCACTACCATCACGTTGATGCCTATGAGGGCAGTAGCCAGCACGGTGAGGTAGGGCAGTACGAGCCAGAAGTCAACCGTACGGCTCTGCTCGCTTACATGGGTGTTGAGGCCCATGAAGATGTAAAGCACCAGTACGATCACGGCAGCCGGTATCACTATCTTGGAGTTCACGATGAACTTGTCTCTCATGCGGCATCCCTGTGTGCGTGTAGCCATGATGGTGGTGTCGCTGATGAACGACAGGTTGTCGCCAAAGTAGGCACCACCCACCACGATGCCCACCATCATGGCAAGTGGTATGTCGGTTTGCGAGGCAATGCCTTGCGCTATGGGTATGAGGGCTGCTATGGTGCCCACGCTCGTGCCCATGCTGAGCGAGATGAAGCATGAGGCCAGGAAGATGCCAGCCAGTATCATGTTGCCCGGAAGTGCATTGATGGCCAGGTTGACGGTAGCGTCGATAGCCCCCATCTGCTTGGCAGAGGCAGCAAAGGCACCGGCAAGGATGAATATCCATATCATGAGCATGATGTTGGGCTGTCCGGCTCCCTTCGACAGCATCTCGATGCGTTGCTCCATGCTGGCATTGCGCGTTGCAAGAACCGCATAGATGCACGTGAGCATGAAGGCAATGGTGATGGGGGTAGAGTAGAAGTCGCCGCTGATGATGCCACACGACAGGTAGAAGAGGCAGAAGAAGAACAAGGGCGACAAGGCCATGAGTCCGCGCGCCCAACCTAAGGTTGTACGTGCTGTTTGTGGGGTGGTCAATGTATTTTGAGCGTCTGTTTTGTTCTTCATAATGCCATTTTAGTTGCGAAATTACACATTATTTTTCAAAGAAGAAGAAATATTGAGAATTATTTTGTAATTTTGCAATCAAACGATAAATCAACCAAAATAATAAACCAAATTCTATGGCAAAGATTGTTACTATGGGCGAGATTATGCTTCGCCTCTCTACTCCCGGTCAAAGTCGTATTGTACAGACCGACACTTTCGACATTAACTACGGTGGCGGCGAAGCCAATGTGGCTGTCAGCTTGGCTAACTATGGCCACGATGCATATTTTGTGAGCAAGATGCCTAAGCATGAGGTTGGTCAGGCTTGTCTGAACTCTCTGCGTCGCTATGGTGTTCACACCGACTTCATTGCCCGTGGTGGCGATCGTCTGGGTATCTACTACCTGGAGACGGGTGCTTCGATGCGTCCCTCAAAGGTCATCTACGACCGTGCTCACAGCTCTATAGCTGAGTGCAAGCCCGAGGATTTCGACTTCGATGCTATCTTCGAGGGTGCAGAGTGGTTCCACTGGAGCGGTATCACCCCTGCCATCAGCGATGCCAGTGCCGAGTGCCTGCGCCTGGCTTGCATTGCAGCCAAGAAGCATGGCGTGACCGTGAGCTGCGACCTCAACTTCCGCAAGAAGCTTTGGACCAGCGAGAAGGCACAGAGCATCATGCGCCCCTTGATGCAGTATGTTGACGTGTGCATCGGTAACGAGGAGGATGCTGAGCTTTGTCTCGGTTTCAAGCCCGATGCTGACGTAGAGGGTGGTAGCACCGATGCTGAGGGCTACAAGGGCATCTTCCAGGGTATGATGCAGACCTTCGGTTTCAAGTATGTCATCTCAACCCTTCGTGAGAGCTTCTCGGCTACCCACAACGGTTGGAAGGCTATGATCTACAACGGTGAGGAGTTCTATGTGAGCAAGCGCTACGACATCGATCCCATCATCGACCGTGTAGGTGGTGGCGACTCATTCTCAGGTGGTATCATCCATGGCTTGCTTACCAAGGCCACTCAGGGCGAGGCTCTCGAGTTTGCTGTGGCAGCTTCTGCCCTCAAGCATACCATTCCCGGCGACTTCAACTGTGTTTCTGCCGAGGAGGTTGAGGCATTGGCTGGTGGTGCTGCCAACGGTAGAGTGCAGAGATAAAAAGACCTTCCCCCCCCGCCCCTTCCTTTCAGGACGGGGAGTAGTTACATTTTGTGAATTGTCCACCGTTCTTGGTTCATATATGTCACCATCTTTGAGATGGTTCAGATATGCCACCGTCTTTAAGATGGTTCAGATATGCCACCGTCTTTAAGATGGTTCAGATATGCCACCGTGTTTAAGGATTTATCCTTAAAGTTCAGATGCAGCAACATATAGGTGGCAGAATGGTGAGGCAGAAAATGATTAGGAAGCATGTTAAGGTTTGATGAAGCATCGGTTAACTATCCTTTATTGAAGGAATATGCCAGGCAGAATCGTAACAATATGACGCTTGCTGAGCAGGTTCTTTGGGAACGTATCCGCAAGGATCAGATTGGACATCGCTTTCTGCGCCAGTACATCATTGGCAACTATATCGTTGACTTTGTGTGTCGCGATGATGGTCTTATCATTGAGGTTGACGGAGCCTATCATTCAGAACCTCGACAGCAGGCTTCTGACGTAATCCGAGAGCAATGGTTGACCAGTATGGGCTATCAGGTTCTACGATTCACTAACGAAGAGGTCTTATACGAAACCGCAAGGGTGATACAAGAGATTATTGACAGATTAAAGTAGATATTCCCCTACAAATGTATCTACTCCCCGTCCTGTAAGGAAGGGGCAGGGGGAAGTTCAGAAACCGCAAGGGTAAAACAAGAGATTATTATTTCAAGTTTCGCATGTATAGGGAGTTAAAGAATATCAAGGAGTTAAAGGAGTTAAAGACGAATGTCTTGCTCCTTGAGGCATTGTGGCGCACACCCTGCATACCTAACGTCTTTAACTCCTTTGAATTCTTTAACTCCTTTAACTCCCTAATACTGAAGCATGCGAAGCTTGCGAAAGTTCAATTATTAACAATTAAAGTAGATATTCCCCTACAAATGTATCTACTCCCCGTCCTGTAAGGAAGGGGCAGGGGGAAGGTCTTATGGCAAAGTTCAGTAAATACGAGGTCATGGCAAAGATTGCTGCCGCACCTATGGTTCCTGTTTTCTATAACAAGGATGTTGAGATTTGTAAGAATGTGATTAAGGCTTGCTACGAAGGTGGCGTGCGTGCATTCGAGTTTACCAACCGTGGCGACTTTGCTCACGAGGTGTTCGGAGAACTCTCTAAGTGGGTAGCCAAGGAGTGCCCCGAACTGGCACTTGGCATCGGTAGTGTGGTTGATGCTCCTACCGCTGCTCTTTATATCCAGCTGGGTGCCAACTTCGTGGTGGGTCCCTTGTTCAATCCCGACATTGCTCCTGTCTGCAACCGTCGCAGCGTGACCTATTGCCCTGGTTGCCTTACTCCCAGCGAGATTGGCAAGGCTCAGGAGTTGGGTTGCGACTTCACCAAGGTCTTCCCTGGCGATGTGGTTGGTCCTAATCTCGTCAAGGGCATCCTGGCTCCCATGCCCTGGTCTAAGATCATGGTTACGGGTGGCGTGGCTCCCGAGAAGGAAAACCTCGAGAAGTGGTTCAAGGCTGGTGTCTTCTGTGTGGGTATGGGCAGCAAGCTCTTCCCCGGCGACAAGGTTAAGGCTGGCGACTGGCAGTATGTTACCGATAAGTGCAAGGAGGCACTCGGATACATTGCTGAGGCAAGAAAGTAAGTTCTTCGAACTGATTGAACCGTAAAAAGAGCAGCCCCCCTAACCCCCGAGGGGGAATAAGAGTGATGCTGAAATAACATATATAAACGAATTTACGGAAAATTCGCGGGTAATTTACGGAAAATTTACGTTATAGTAATGGTGAAATAATAAGTTCCGAAAGATTTGTTATGTATTTTTGAGATAGTTTTGCGCTGTCTTGAAGGACGGCATTTTGCACGTCTGCAAAAGCAGCGGGCTATGTGACTTTCGCCTACGGGACGAAAGTAGAAGGACAGCGCAAAAATAGCCAAAAAGACAAACAAAGCTGAAGGAAGCATCATACTGTGAACTTTAGGAAGTTATTTTTTTACCATTACTTAAACTAGTTATTGTTATGAGTACATTTACTAATACGCTTTTATTTATAATAATGTTGGGTATGACGTTTTGTTTACAAGATACTAATTATGCCGAAAAAGAGATAGATAAAATAGTGGGTAGTAATCGTTTTGACCTTTTGATAAGATTTATTGGAATCGGGATTGGATTTATTACTTGTCTTACGGCAGCCATTTACTTCTCAATCACAGAAAAATGGTGGTATTTCCTTTTGCTTATTCCCAGTTTAGCTCTGTCAGCACTTGTAAAAGCAATATTGTGCAAAATAATCCCCTTTAATAAAATAGGTCATTCACATAACAATTCTTATGCCCAAGCTGTTGTAAAAAAGGAGTTTGGAGCATTATTAATTATATTATCATACGTTATATATTTTAAATTTAGATAATTGAAGTTTCTCATCTTAAATGATTTTCACTTTCCATTTGATAATTAATATTCAACCACTAATACTTTGAAAAAATCATGAGTCAGATTTTTGATCCTTTCCTCAGTACCATGAGTGGTATGAGTTTCAGCCGTTGTGGTGACAGTGGCGTGTTTCTTCCGCGTGTTTCTTTGGGCTTTTGGCATAACTTTGGTGTGAAGACTCCTTTCGAGCGTTCACGCGACATAGCCCTGTATGCCTTCGATCATGGTGTGACGCACTTCGACCTTGCCAACAACTATGGCCCTGAGCCTGGCGATGCAGAGAGCCGTCTGGGCAAGTTGCTGCGTAGCGACCTCAAGGGGCATCGCGATGAGTTGTTCATCAGCACCAAGGCAGCCTACGACATGTGGGACGGTCCTTATGGATCGGGTGCCAGTCGCAAGCACATGGTGGCAAGCCTTGACCAGAGCCTCAAGCGCATGGGACTGGAGTATGTCGATCTCTTCTATTGTCATCGCTACGACCCCTACACGCCTCTTATCGAGACCCTCCAGGCTCTTGTCGATATCGTCCGCCAGGGCAAGGCGCAGTATATCGGTCTCTCTCGCTGGCCACGTCATGCCCTTCGCTATGCCCTTCGCTATATGGCTGAGCACGATGTGCCTGTGCTCATCTATCAGGGCAAGCTCAACATGCTGGAGCGTGAGCCCATAGAAGATGGCATTCTGGACGAACTGGAGAGCTACAGACTACTTGAAAACGATGACAAGGCATGGGGCGATGAGACCCTTGAACAGTCCACTCCGCTGATTCCCCGTCCAGGTTTCATCTCATTCTCTCCCCTGGCACAGGGATTGCTGACCAACCGTTATCTTCATGGCATTCCTGCAGGTTCGCGCATGACGGAGGAGCACTTCCTCAAGTCGTCAACCCTGACGGACGAACTCCTGGCAGGCCTTATGCAGCTCAACCAGATGGCTGAAGAGCGTGGTGAGACCCTTGCCCAGATGGCTCTGGCATGGATTCTGCATCACAGCACCGTCACCAGTGTGCTGGTAGGTGCCAGCAGCGTGGAGCAGCTCAAGCAGAACCTGCAGTGCATCGATTCCGCTCGCTTCACCTCAGAAGAACTGCAGCGTATAGAAAGCATTCTGAGTGATGTTAACTGAGCGCATTCTTTGCAAAAAGTAGTGTGAATGTCAGCAAAAAACATATCTTTGCATAATCTTCACATCCTTCCTCAGTAGTTGGAATATGACAACCATGCGAAGTTCATCTTTCATAGTTGTCCATATTTTTGCTATTTGAATAGTCAAAATATTGCTATAGAATACCGTTTTGTCCGAAATTCTTAAAGTTTTTCGGACTTTTTTTATACATCAAGATAAAATGAGTAATTTTGCACCGCGAAATAGAACAAAAATTTTCGTTAATTACACGTCAAATTCACGTTAATTATCGTTGCCGACAGGCTTGAAAATAGGCATGAAATTTGTGTCATTTGCGTCAAAAAACCTCTCATGCATCAAGCATCGTCGTTTTTGCCCGTTTTTGGTTGGATTAAGTCTTCGCGTTCAACTGACTCTACACTCTCAACTCTACTCTCTACACTCTTAGCTCTACTCTTCAAAACGTATATCACGCAAACGACGAGAATGATGGACGATACCAGTTCATAATACAGTTCATACCTCATGCAGTCATAAAGGTCTACCACCGCTTTCACGTTTTCCACCTGGGTACAGATATCCCATCCATGTCCATATTGATAGTCAAGATGCAGTCCCACCAGTTTCAGGGGAAATAGCAAAAAGTGAAAGATAATGGCTATCACGCAAATTACTTTTGTAAATTTTCTCATCTTTAATACACGGTTTATTAATATTCCTATTCCCCCTAAATTCCGCAACACTTTAATTTAACATTATTTATAAGTTCCTGAGTAACAAAAAATTGCTCAGGATTTTGCCATGTCAGATTTTTCACTTATCTTAGTGTTGCAAATCAGATGCCCAGGGGGTAGCTATGCTGGCTAAAGCCATCCCGAACCAGAAAGCCACGGCATTCCTCGAA
>JAKSLO010000086.1 GCA_024401185.1 Bacteroidaceae bacterium
TAATTCCACAAGAACCAAAAATATTAATTTGTGTAAAATCTTTTAGTTGAAGAAGTTCCAACTAACACCCCAATGAATGGTCATGGGGTTGACAGGGTAGTGAGGAGCAAGGAACATATTGCCTGAACCTGCATTGACATGGTTCACGCTGATGTAAATTCTGCAATGCTTGATGTGCAAATTCGCGTAAGCATTGATGATGGGATAGTTACCGATCTTTACGCGAGGATTACTCGTGTCCTGCACAGCGAACTGCCCAATGTTCGCGCTGTAGTCGGGCGCATAAAAGTGAGTGAAGTAACGCACATCAGCACCAAGTTCTACTCGCAACACCTTAGCAACTCTGAATAACAAATATAAGTTGCTATAAATATTTAACTTAGGCAATGGCAGCGCATTAGCATTTGAAGTATGCTGATAGGTAATCTCATTCTCCCAGTTCAAGGGGCCTGCCTTGAAATCCTGCTTTAAGGTGGCTTGGTAAACCTGTATGTCGTTTGATGCCTGCGTCACGCCCACCTCATGACTGTAGTCCTTTGCCTGTGTGCTTGTGGCATCAGCACCTTTGAGCAACGTGTTGTGCATTGCAAAATACGTGTAGTTGTTGATGTTCTCAAAACCAAATGTCAGACTTGTCTTTGAGCGCTTGTTGCTCAGCGTGCCCTCCACTCGGAAGTGCTTCTCCATATTGAGGTTGTCGTTATCCCACCATGCCGACTGCGAATGGTAATGCTCCATGTAGAAGTCAGGATGTGTTTCCGATATTAAGCCATGTGCAGCCAGCTGCACCGTGTCGCGCTTGCCAATGGCAAAGTTCAGGTCAGCATTACCGTCGATGTTAAATTCGCCAATGTCATCCCCCAGTACCGTAATCTCACCATTGGCATTGTAGTGCAGGAAGTTGCCGTCAGTCTTGCTGATCTCGCCACCCACGCTAAAGTGGTTCTCCTTATATGTATTCATGCCCATGATACTGTCGTTGCCGATGGAAGGCAGTGTATAGCGTTCGTATTTGTGTGTGGCAAAGGCAGTTATACCCATCTTGACCCACTTTTTAAAGCCCTCGCGCATGGCAAGTCCTAAGGTGTTGGTAACGACTAATCCCTGTGTCTTGTCGAGTATGTCGTTAAGCTTGCCATAGTAATGGTTGGTGTAGTAATTGGCTGGAGTGTCATAGCTGTAGTGGCTATGGTTGAGGTGGTCGATGTTGAGGGTGTGAATGATGCTGCTCACGGGAACAAACTCCTGTGGTATGACGATGTTTTTCTGCCAAGCCAGACGAAGAGAGTCGAGCACTAACGACCTGCGCAATGAATCCTTGGCAATGATGTTCCTCACGCTGTCGTTGAGCTGTATCAGCAGTTCCTTGTCCTCTGGCATCTTGGGCTGCAGCGAGTCGGGCACTTCCACATCCCTGTAGTACCCCATGTTGTAGCGATGGGTTAAGTGGTAGGTCTGATAGTCGTTGCGATTGTAGGTCTCGTCGAGCATGGTGGGAATGTCCTGCGAACCAAATCGTTGGCTGAAGCTTTGGGGGTTGCGTATGTAGCGATCCTCCTCTATGCCACCACTCTCAGCGTTCTTGTGGTGGCCAAACTGAGTCCAGGCATGCATCTCATAACGCTCTCCGCGATAATAGCCGAAGAAGTTGCTGTTGAAGATAGAGCTTTGCGATGAGTGGTAGTAACCACGGCCATACAGGTAGTCGAGTTTGAGGCCGTAGCCACTTATCTTGTTGATGTTTGAGGCAAAGTAGGCACGCACGCGGTCTTCGCCCGTCTGACGATTTCCGCAACTGTGGTAGGATAGGTTGGTGATAGGGCTTAACGTATTGCTGAACAAAGAGTTGTTGAGCGTAGAAAGTCCGTAGGAAAGAGGTTGCAGAAAGAGGAAGGGCAAGTCATTTGTGCGGTTCATGTAGATGCGCGAATAGCGCGCCGAACCCAGGTTGCCCAGATAGCTGTACTCGCCGTTGTAGCCGTCGGTATGGTTGAAGTTGCTGTAATGCTTCACCACCGTGTCATTGTTCTCGCTGGGAATGATATTGCCCAAGCGAGGGTCAATCTTCCACTGGAACACGCCGATAGGTATTTCCCTCTCGTGCTTGGTAGTGTCGCGTCCCCACGTCATTCGGTTAGAGCCATGACGCTCATCATAGCTGCCTTCCTCGCCGAAGTCATCCTGCATGCGGTCGTAGTCACCACCACCAAAGTTTCCTCCGTTCAGGTCTTTTTGTTGTGTGGGGGTACGGCGAAGGGGTTGCTGAGCCACGGCTGTGAAGCAGCAAACCAACGTGAGCAGTAGGGTGGTAAGGGTGCGTTGAATCTGAGGCGTGTATCCTGTCATTGCGCGGTGAAAAGGTGCTGTGCTTTGTGGCACAGTCACGATGTTACATCTGTTTTCTTGCTGTGCTAAGCGGTGAAGCGTAGCACAAATTCAATAATCTTGAGCAGCATGGCAGCTCCGATGACGTAGAGTGCCGTCATGCGATCTCCCTCCTCGTGGGTGAAATACATCACCAAGCCTATGGCAGCCAGGAGGATGAAAAGCACGTTGAGCACCTGGCGCACTTTCTCGCGGTCAAAGCCTCTGTTGCGCTTGGCACGGATACGTTGCACTTCTGCCTCTAATTCTTCAAGTTGACTCATATAATTAATTCACAATTCACAATTCACAATTCACAATTTCAGTGCCTGCATCAATCCTCAACGATGTTCTTTCTTACCTTAGCCACTGGCTCTGCTTTGGGCTTCTCCTGCACCTCGAAGGCATCCATGGCCGACTCAAAGAGCTGCTTGGCACGGTCAACGGTCTTTCTTCTGAACTTGCCACTCTGAGGGAGCAGTTTGGTGCGAGCCTTGTTGAGCGCATGTCCGTCGGTAATCCACTCTTCGGCACGATACACGGTACCGCCATTACCCTCTGGGGTCTCGCCATAGTAGTACACAAGCCCATACTGGCTGAGGCTCACCTTGTTGTCGTCGATGACGATGGAGATGCTGTAGCGGAAGCGTGAGCGGTCGAGGTTAAGGAACTTGTCCTTGTACACCTGGAACTCGCAAACCTTGGCCACGATGGTGTCGGTTTTGTCCATCACGAAGCGGGCATAGTTGCCGGGAGCCTCAATGGAGTTCTCCACCAGGTTGGCAGCCCAAGCCTTGAGGATGCTGTAGATTTGCTGCTTGTTCTTTCCGGGCACTTTGAACGACTTGCTGAAGGTAACCACGCCATTCACTTCGGGCACAGCTCCTGCCAGATAGGGGGTGTCGTCCTTCTTGTCCTTTGCCTGTGCCGCTACCGACACACACATCATCAGTATAAGTAATATCTTTTTCATATCTTAATTTAATAAGGTGTATTTACCATTTTGTGGTGCAAAGGTAATACTATTTTTGAGATTTTTGGTGCTTTTTGATGATAAATAAAACTAAAATAGTGAAATCTTAGCAAAAAAGACGTCAATCTTTGTTGTGCGGAGCCTCATTGCCCTATTCGTAGCGTATAGCCTCTATGGGATCCATGCGAGCCGCCTTGCGTGCAGGCACAAAGCCAAAGATAAGGCCGATGCAGGCACACACGGTGAAACTGAGTATGACGCTCCACAAGGGGATGCTGCAGGGTAGTCCCATGCTCGAAGCCGCCGTGCAGAGCAGATAGCCCAGCAACACACCCAGCACGCCGCCCGTAAGACTTATCATCACCGCCTCGATGAGGAACTGTCTGCTGATGTCCTTGCCTCGTGCCCCCACACTCATTCTCAGGCCAATCTCCTTGGTGCGCTCGGTTACGCTTACCAGCATGATGTTCATGATGCCGATGCCAGCCACAAGCAGCGAGAAGGCAGCAGCCACCACAAGGATGATGGTTATAGTATCCATCGTGGTGGACATGGTTTCCATCATCTCCTGCTGCGAGTGTACGGTGAAGTCGTTGGCATCACCCTCCTTCAGTTTGTGGTTCTCACGCAGTATCTCGTTGATTTCCTCTATGCAGTCGTCGCTCTTCTCCTCCGATACGGCCGACACCACAATGCTCGACAGGTACGTCTGAGCCACGATGCGCTTCATCACCGTGGTGTAGGGGGCAATCATCACGTTGTCCTGATCCATGCCCCAGCTGTTATAGCCCTTGCCTTTCAGCACGCCCACGATGCGGAAGGGGATGCTCTTGAAGCGGATGGTCTTGCCCACGCAGTCATAGCCTTTGTCGCCAAAGAGTTCCTCCACAATGGTCTGTCCCACCACACACACCTTGGCACTCTTGCGTATGTCATCCTCCGTGTAGCAGTCGCCCTTCTCTACCTCCCACAGTTTGATGTCGAGGTATTCGGGTGCCTCGCCGTAGATGGTAGTGGTGGTGTTGTTGGCACCGTAGATGACCTGTCCGCCCGAGCTAACCTCAGCGCTGGCATAGCGAGCCAGAGTGGCCTTTTGCTTAATGCTCTCATAGTCGGCCACCTTTAGTGTCTGCATGGCCGAGGGGTCTTGTCGCACGCCGCCACGCATATCGGCACCTGGACGGATGGTAAGCAGGTTGGTGCCCATCTTGGAGAGTTCGCCACGGATGCTCATCTTCGAACCCTGTCCGATGGCCATCATGATGATTACTGCTGCCACACCGATGATGATGCCCAGCATACTCAGAAACGTGCGCATCTTGTTGTTCATGATGGCACGCATTGCTACTCGTATAAGGTTGGTGAAGTTCATTTATTCTTTCGTCCTTTAACTTCTTTCTCTCGGCTTGCCGCTTCGCAACTCGCCTGCAGAAGAACTCCTTTAACTCCTTTAACTATTCCCGAACTAATCCTCGTCGTTTTGCACGGGCAGTTTAGCTATCACTTCTCTCACATCCACGATGTTCTCGTTGACAACATCCTCGCGTATCTTTCCATCGCGCAGCATGATGTTGCGGCTGCTGTAGAGTGCAATCTCAGGGTTGTGGGTAACGAAGATGATGGTTCTGCCCTCGTGATGCAGTTTCTGGAAGAGCAGCAGCATCTCGTAGCTGGTGCGCGTGTCGAGGTTACCGGTTGCCTCGTCGGCCAGTATCACGGCTGGGTCGTTCACCAGGGCACGTGCAATGGCCACACGCTGCATCTGTCCACCACTCATCTGGTTCGACTTGTGTTCCAGTCTGTCGCCCAGTCCCACAGCCTGCAAGGCCTTTACGGCAGCTTCGCGGCGCTGTCGGGCGTTGTATTTGTTGTTGTACATCAAGGGCAGCTCCACGTTCTCCACCGAGGTGGTCTTGGCCAGCAGGTTGTAGTTCTGGAACACAAAGCCAATCTTGCGGTTACGCAGTATGGCCCTCTCGCTTCGCTTCATCTTCCGCACGGGCGTTCCGTCCAGGTAATACTCTCCGCTGGTGGGTGTGTCGAGGCATCCCAACTGGTTGAGCAGCGTACTCTTACCGCTGCCCGAGGTACCCATGATGGTGACAAACTCCCCCTCATATATCTTGAAGCTGATGCCTCGCAAGGCATGCACCACCTCATCGCCCACCTTGAAGTCGCGCTTCACGTTGTCGAGCTCAATGACTACTTTTCTCTTGTCTTCGCTCATGGTCTCTTGCCGTTTGGCTTGTTCTTGTCGTTGTTTCTGGGGCGAGGCATGAAGGGGTTTCCACCCATCTGCTCACCCATGTCGGGCATAGCCTCCACGATGTCGGTGATGACGTCGGCCCCCACCTTCAGCGGGCACTTCCTTATTTCTGTCACCGTACCGTTGGTGGTGCCCGTCTCCACGCTGTATGCCTTGATCACGCTGCCCTCGCGCACCCACAGCTTCTGTTTGCCGTTGCAGTCCTTTATGCTCTCACCCTCCAGCAGCATCTGGTCGTTGGGGGTGAAGCGCAGTGCCTTTGAGGCCACGTAGGTCACGTTCTTCACTTCGAGTGTGAAGATGGTGATGTTGGCAGTCAGTCCGGGCTTCAGCTTGAGGTTGTCGTTGGGGGCATTGATGACCACCTCGTAGGTCACCACGTTGCTCTCCGAGCTGGGTTGCTGACGCACCTGTGTGACCGAACCCTCAAAGACATCGTTGGGGTAGGCATCAACGGTGAACGTGACACGCTGTCCCTCGCGCACCTCACCTATGTCAGCCTCGTCGATGTCGGCAATCACGCGCATCTGAGTCAGGTCCTGCGCAATCTTGAAGAGGGTGGGGGTGTTGAAGCTGGCAGCCACGGTCTGTCCCTCTTCCACCTCCTTCGATAGCACGATGCCGTCGATGGGACTCTTGATGGTGGCATATCCGAGGTTCGTCTCCGCACGCTTCACATTCTCGCGTGTGGTGGCCACCTGCTGCTGAGCCTGCAGGTAGCTCAGCTGTGCCTGTTCAAACTCGTTGGCGCTTATCAGACCCTTGTTGAACAGGTTCTGGAAGCGTTCGTAGTTCGTCTTCTGGTAGTTGAGGTTGCTCTGCTGGCTTGTCAGGTTAGCCTTTGCGCTGTTCAGTTCGCTGATGAGGTTGGTCTTGTCCAGTTCGGCAATGACCTGTCCCGCCTTCACTATGCTGTTGTAGTCAACGTACAGCTTGCTCACGATGCCGCTGACCTGCGTACCCACATCTACGCTGGTCACAGGTTCTATGGTACCGGTAGCGGTGACCGACGTGACTACGTCGCCTTGCTCCACCTTGGTGGTGGCTGTGGTGAACTCCCTCTTCCTGCCGCACGAACTCATCATGAGGGCAAGTGCGCAAACCCATGCGCAAAGTTTGTATGTATGTTGCATTTTCGTTGTTTTTTTTTCTATTGGTTTTTTGTGGCTCTTCTTTAATTTCGTTGAAACTTTTTTTATAGCCTTCGGCTAGAAATCTTTAGGAGGAAATCTCTTTGAAGAAATTTTTTATTTCTGGCAAAGCCTTTGGATTTCTACGAAGTGAAGATTTCTTGCGTAAGCAATAAGTAACCCTTCTATAGCCTTCGGACTCGTTACATATTGATTTCCTCACCGTTGTAGAACTTCAGCAGTTGTAAATATAATAATGTGTTATACTTGCTCTGCAGCATGTTGCGCTCAGCGTTGAGTAGGTTGTCGCGCCCTTGCAGCAGTTCCACGATGTTCTTCAGTCCCTCCTTAAACTGCTCGTTGAGTTGGTCGTAGCTGGTTTGCTGGCTCTGCAGCGTGCTCTTGGCAGCGATGTAGCGTTGCTGGTTGCTCACGGCATTCAGCCAGTACTCCTCTATGGTACTGCTCAGGTTGTTCTTCTGGTCCATGAGGTCGAGCTGCGTACTCGTCTTTTGCAGTCTGGCTTGCTCCACGGCACTCTTGTTGCGTCTCTGGTCAAGTATGGGCACCGACACCGTGATGCCCATGCTTCCGTTCAGGTTGCTCTTCATCTGCCCGCCAATGTTGTCGTTGCTGCCGCTGTAGTGGCTGTCGCCTATGGAGGCGTTGAGCGAGAGCGTGGGCAGGTATCCAGCCTTGGCGATGCGCTCCTGCATGTCGGCCGCCTTCATGCTCAGTTCGGCGCTCTTTATCTCAGGTCGTGAGGCAAGAGCCGCGTTGAAGACCGAGGCAGCCGAGGGGATGGCCGTCATGACCATCTCGTCGGTGGGTTCCTTGCCGGTGATGTCGAAGGTGGTGTTCAGGTCCAGCTCCAGCAAGCTCTTCATCTGCCGCTTGTAGTTGTCAATCTGCGTCTGGCTGTTCACCACGTCATATTTCGCGTTGTTATACTGAGCCTCCAGCGCCACGACGTCCGCCTTGGCTATCTGTCCGTTCTCATACAGGGCAACGCCCCTTTCCCATTGCTTCTTGGCTGTCTCCTGCAGTTTCTCGGCCACCTTGGCAGCCTCGGTGGTGTAGAGTATCGAGATGTAGAGGTTGGCAATCTGCTCCTGCATGCTCAGTTCGTTGCGTTGCGTGTTCAGTTCGGTTATCTCGTTCTGAATCTGCTGGTTCTTGATGTTCATGCGGTTGATGTTGCCATTCCACACCATCCACGAGGCGCTGATGCCGTAGGAGCCCTGCTCGGTGAGTCGCTTGTTGGTACTGGTCACCTGTCCGTTCTGCACCATGTTGATGGACTCCTGGAACGGGCGGTAGCCAATGCTTTGGTTCATGCTGAAGTTCAGTGTGGGCAGCAGCTGAGCCTTGTATTGCTTCAGACTTACCTCCCCCATCTGTTCCTGCACGATACTCTTCTGTATCTGTATGTTGTTTTGCAGGGCATAGGTGAGGCAATCCTTCAGCGTCCATTCGCCCTCGGCTTGCGCAAAGAGGGGCGAAGCAAGCAAGAGTGCTGTGCCTAAAGTTTTCTTGATGTATTTCATTTCGTCTTAATTGTTCGTTTCGAGGGTGTTGCCATGTGCAAACTGCAAGCATAATAGCCCGGTTTGTGGCATTTTTCTTGTGCAAAATTAGTTAATAAAGTCTAAATGCACAAATAATGCTTAGTTTTTTATGTTATATTCACATTTCTTAATCTTATTTTACTATCTTTGCATTTGTTAAGGGGCAACGTGCATAAGAACTCCTTAAAAGTGAGCAAGTGTGACTCGATGCTTCGATGTCTCAATAAATCGATAAATCGATGCTTCGTTGATACGATAAGCAACTTGCGAAACTTGAATAATTTTGTTCACTATCTTAAAATGTAATTATTGTGTTCTCTGGAATTGTAGAAGAAACCGCCGTGGTTACAGCCATCGAGCGTGAATTGGATAATGTGCATTTCACTTTGAAGTGTAGTTTTGTTGACGAACTCTCCATCGACCAGAGTGTGGCTCACAATGGCGTTTGCCTCACCGTGGTGCGCATCGCCGATGGGCAGTACACCGTGACTGCCATGCGCGAAACCCTTGAGCGCAGCAACCTTGGCTTGCTCAAGGTAGGCGATGAGGTGAATGTGGAGCGTAGCATGATGATGAACGGCCGTTTGGACGGACACATCGTGCAGGGGCATGTTGACCAGACAGCCGAGTGCATCGACATAGAGGATCAGGAGGGAAGCCACCAGTACACCTTCCGCTACCAGTTCGACCCCGCCATGGTGAGCCGTGGCTACTTTGCCGTGGACAAGGGCAGCGTCACCGTGAATGGTGTCAGCCTCACCGTGTGCAATCCCACCCGCGACACCTTCCAGGTGTGCATCATACCCTATACCTTCGAGCACACCAACTTCCACACCTTCACGGTGGGTTCGCGTGTCAATATCGAGTTCGACATCATCGGCAAGTACATTGCCCGCATGAATGCGCTTAATCAGGCTAATTACTAATCTCAATAATCAGTATTTATGAAGAAGAGAAAAATTGCTCTTAGTGCTTTGCTGGCCAGCATGCTGTTTGCAACGAATGGCCATGCACAGTTGTCTAAGAACCCTGACAAGTTTCTGGGTAACATTACAACAAGGTATCAGGTGGACTACAACGGCTTCCAGTACTACAAGTATTGGAACCAGTTGACCTGTGAGAACGAGTCGAAGTGGGGCTCGGTGGAGGGTACGAACGGCAAGTTCAACTGGCCTTCCAACCAGATCAATTATGCCAAGCAGCATAACTTCCCCTTCAAGTGGCATGCCCTGATATGGGGTGCACAGCATCCCAGCTGGTTCAACAGCAGCATGTCTCCCGAGCAGCGCTACGAGGAGATTGTGCAATGGATGGATGCCATCAAGAAGCAGTATCCCAATCTTGAGCTCATCGACGTGGCCAACGAGTGCGTGGCAGGTCATCAGGCCGACACCTACCTGTTCCAGGAGGCGCTGGGTGGCTCGGGCGTAACAGGCTGGGACTGGCTCATCAAGGCCTTCGAACTGGCCTACGAGCGTTGGCCCAATGCCATCCCCATCTACAACGACTACAATACCATACGCTGGAATCAGCCCCAGTTCATCGACCTGGTGAAGACGTTGCGCGATGCCGGTGCACCCATCGATGCCTACGGCAATCAGGCCCACGACCTGAATGGCTGTAGCCTGAGCGAGCTCAAGTCGTCGCTCAACACCCTGAACACCTCTCTGAAGATGCCTATGTACATCACCGAGTATGACATCGGTACCACCGACGATGCTTCGCAGAAGAAGCACTACAGCGAGCAGATTCCCGCGATGTGGGAGGCCGACTATTGTGCCGGTATCACCCTGTGGGGATGGCACTATGGCTGCACATGGACGAGCGACCGCGATGCCAATGGCAACGAGATCAACAACGGTCACTCAGGTCTCATCATGCAGAACAAGACGGAGCGCCCTGCCCTGACATGGCTCAAGGAGTACATGCAGACCGAGAAGGCACTCAATGCCAAGAGTCCCTTCCCCGGCATGGTGAAGGAGGCCTCGGTCTATGTCAAGCCTCAGGCACTCAACATCGAGAAGGGCGTGGAGAGCATCGTCACCGTACGTGCCAGGATGCGCACCAAGACCATCGAGAAAATCGACCTCTACGAGGGTACCAAGCTCATTGCTACCATGACAGAGCCTACCCGCAAGGGCGAGTATGACTTCACCTATGCTCCTACGGCTCTTGGAACCAAGGAACTGAAGGCTGTGGTGACCTGTACCGATGGCTTCACCTGGACACGCTACTCGCAGATTACTGCCTGCAATCCCCGTGCTCCCTATAAGAACAAGCCTGCAACCCTGCCTGGCAAGGTGGAGTTCGAGAACTTCGACTCAGGTGCCGATGGCATCGCATTCCATGACATGAATAGTCAGCGTCAGGACAATACGGGTTCAAGCTACCGCACCGATACCGGTATCGACATTGGCAAGGCAGGTTCTAACTACGAGGTGGGCTACACCGAGGCAGGTGAGTGGATGGAGTACACCGTGGATGTGAAGGAGGCTGGTCTCTACAACTACGACATCCATTATGCTACACCTACCACTGGCGTGACCTACAACATACAGCTCTCTACGGCCGACGGACAGGTACTGCTGACCGATGCGGCTGCTCCTCTGGCACGCACCAGCACAAGTGGCTCATGGACAACCTATAAGGATGCTCACGGACGTTTGCTCTTGCCTTTGCAGGAGGGTACTAACGTACTGCGATTTAACCTCGTGGGTGGCGATTCACAGTATCTTGTCAACCTCGATTACATCAACTTCACCCGTGTGGATGTGAACGAGGACATCAAGCTGGCCTTGAGCAGCGATCCCGCTATCTCGGCTGTAAGCACCAAGACCACCATCGCTGCCAGCATGGAGGCTGCCGACAATGTGAAGAGCGTCACCTTCTATCTGGACGGTATGAAGAACA
This sequence comes from Bacteroidaceae bacterium, assembly GCA_024401185.1. Lineage (GTDB taxonomy): Bacteria > Bacteroidota > Bacteroidia > Bacteroidales > Bacteroidaceae > Physcousia. Next base: position 11,212 of record JAKSLO010000086.1, read on the forward strand.
AGACCGTTACCGAGGCTCCCTTCGAGATTGCCTATACTCCCACAGCCAAGGGCTACTACCTCTTCACCGCTGTGGCTGTTGACAACGACGGCAAGGAGTCAAACATCGCTTCCCTCAACCTGAAGGTTAACCCCAAGCGCACAGCCTACAAGAGCGTGACCGTGCCTGGCGTAGTCGAGGCAGAGAACTTCGACAAGGGCGAGGAGGGCTTCACCTTCCACGACAGCGATGCCGAGTATCACGACAAACCTACCAAGGTATATCGCTCTGACAACGAGGGTGTGGATATCGTAGAGGGCAACAACGGCTATGTCATCGGTTGGACGGCAGCCAACGAGTGGCTGGAATACACCATCAACGTGGCTAACCCCGGTTTGTACACTTGCGAGATGACGGCTTCCAACGGTAGCTCTGCATCTGGCTCCGTCACCTTCAGTCTGGTGGGCGACGATGGCAAGCTCACCACTCTCTGGACGGTAAGCTGTGCCAACACCGGTGCATGGGGCACTTACAAGGTGCGCAAGAGCACCGTCAAGAAGGAGCTCCAGGAGGGCAAGCAGATCATCCGCGTCACCTTCAAGAACGGTAATGTCAACCTCGACAATTTCGAGCTGAAGTGCGTAGAGGACTACACGCCTGTGGAGGACATTGTGGTGGACAACACCAAGACCGCTCCTGTGGGCATCTTCAACCTCAGTGGTCAGAAGGTGAACGACACATACCGTGGCATTGTCATCAAGAGTGGCAAGAAGATCTTGCAGAAGTAATTCCAGGTTCTGAAACCACAAACTATAAAAGCCCTCGTTCCTTGCCGGACGAGGGCTTTTATAGTTTAGTTCATAGTTCATAGTTATGAGTTCATAGTTATGAGTGCATAGTGAGTTTTTCTGCAGCGAGCTGCGAAGCGGCAAGCCGAGCAGACTTCGTCGAGCCCTTCGGCCTTCATAGTTGACTCGGCCTTTACAGTCAGTTGCTGTCCGCTTTTTTCTTTGTCTCTTGGCTTCCCGTTATCAAACCGATGTCAACCCGTTATCATTCCGTTATCAACCCGTAGGATTTCAAGCCTTCAAAAAGAGGCTTTTGGGCATGTTTTTTCCTTCTTCGTGTCAAAAATAATCTCATAACTGTGCGAAGAAGCGCCCCCTAACCCCCGAAGGGGAATAAGAGAGTAATTTTAGAAACCAAAAATGCCATAAAATAGCAAAGAATATTCACTATTAGAGTATGTGAAAGCATTTACGTCAAATTTACGTTTCAATTCCCGGTCATTTACGTTAGATATATTTTACATGAATTACCGTTGAATGGATCCGTTGA
>JAKSLO010000087.1 GCA_024401185.1 Bacteroidaceae bacterium
CATTTTATAATTGTTCCTCCCTGTCTTCAGTAGTGATTCCGAGCAGCGTGACGAGTATCGGCAGCGATGCATTTCGAGGTTGTTCTTCCCTGTCTTCGGTAACGATTAAGGAAGGCGTGACGAGCATCGGCGACTATGCATTTTATAATTGTTCCTCCCTGTCTTCAGTAGTGATTCCGAGCAGCGTGACGAGCATCGGCAGCTCTGCATTTCAATATTGTTCTTCCCTTGTTTTAGAGTTGTGCAGTTCGCGTCCTAATAGTTTAAGTGGTATAAGTGATGTAGAACATATTGTGGTGCCAGAAGAGTATTACTCAGATTATCGGAATGGGATTACTTCTAGTACGAGTCATCTTTATCCTGCAAGTAAGCTGACCTTCAAGGAAACTCCAACATTGAAGGCTTTCAAGGCAGCCTTGGCATCTGTCAACAAGGATGAACTGACAAGTATTACCTTTGCCTGCTATAATGTGGACGACTACCTGGATGTGGCTACCATCAAGAGCGGGCTGAACCCCAACTGCATCATCTATGTGCCGAAAGGAGCAGGCATTACGGGTGACAATGTGGTGGAGATAGAGCCAGCGAAGGGATTGTCGTGCGACAAGCTTGTGCTGACGGATGGCTATCCTTTCCGTGCTCCAGAAATGAATGTGGGAGAGGTGCAGTATGTGCATGCCCCCAGCGTGTGGGCAAACGGAAAGAGTGGATGGGAGGCCATCTGCCTGCCCTTCTCGCCCTCGTCGGTCAAGGCCAGCACATCGGGCTATCTGTCGCCCATCGTGCTGGGTGGCAGTGGCAACTTCTGGCTGCGCAAGTATGTGGGTTCCAGCAGTACTTCGGTGTTCTTCACCTCAACCTCCGATGGCGTGATCGAAGCCAATACGCCTTATCTGATGGCATTCCCTGGCAATGCGTTTGGCAACAACAGCTTGGAGGGACAGAAAATCGTGTTCAGCGCAAGTGATGTCAAGATATCTGCATTGGCAGACCCTGACCTCATAAAGAAGAATGCCTTCCTCTTTAAGTCAACCTACAACACCACACCCGACGCCTCGGCAGGCTATGAGCTGAATGTAGAAGGCAGCAGCTTTGTGCAAGTGCCACAGGTGGGTACGCATCCCTTCAGAGCATACTTTGTGAACGAGGACGAGGCTGCCAGCAGCGTGAAGGCGCTGAAGATAGACTTTGGCAGCTTTGATGAGGAGACTGGCATCTTCGAAGTGGAAGAAGCTACCGACATGCGTATGAATGATGATGCCTGCTATGACCTGAGCGGACGACGCGTCAGCAAGAACAGCACCCACAAGGGCATCTATATCGTGAACGGCAAAAAAGTGGTTAGATGATGAAAGGCAGCAAGCATTGGTGTGTAGTGGTGGCTTTGGCATGGCTCATGGCACCACTACCCATGGCAGCAGGTACACCAGAATGGAGGGGCGATGCCAATAAGGATGGGAAACTGTCGGTGGCAGACCTCACCGCCATGATAAGACTGTTGGGGCAAGGCAAACCAGCAGAGGCACTTGCAGACAATCCTGCCCTTGATGCCAACAAGGATGGCATCTTCAGCATAAAGGACGTGAACACCCTGACGATGGTGCTTCTGGGCAAGGATGTGCCTCAGAGGATGACTGCTGCCAACGGTTGTGATGACTCGCAGCAGTCTAACCCCACCATGGGTGGTGCTGGTGGCATGAGGGACGAGGAGCAGGATAACCCCTCAACCGGCAGTCATGGAGGTGGCCTAAAGGATAGCGATATGGGAAATCCCGAATAATTGTAAAAGATTGAGCAAATTTTGAAAGCACAAGGGCTGGTACTCTTACTGGGTATCAGCCCTTGGTTATTTTGTACTCTTAGTGGATTACTGTAGTACTTTAGGTGGAGTACCCATGGCAATCCCTCCTGTCCTTTATTTACGCCATTTGAGAAGTTCATATAGAGTAGAATGATGTTAACCGCCTCTTGCTCCAATGTGGTCAGTATGTTTTCCGGTTTTGCGAGGCCAGTATGCGGTCAAAGATTCCATCCAGACATATTTCAAGCGTTGTAAAAATAGGCGTATGCATCTACAACGAGTATAGTTCCGTAGTTTGCCATTGCTTAGAGTTCATATAAATCGTTCAATTGTATTTCTGCTTGCACCTCACCCCAATGCTCATTTTGCACCAGTCCATCTGTAGTGATCATAATGGAATGTACAGCGCTTTTAGTACCTGTCACACTTTGGAAAACATTTCGCTTTCGTGCAAGTTCCTCTGCATAATCGGATGTTATTGAATATGGTTCCTTTGAGTATTTCATCTCGCAAACATCTATAATGCCATCACTACGATCTATCAAGAGGTCAATCTGAACGCCACGCCTGTTCTCCTTTTCATTAGGGAGACAACGCCAAGCATACTCATTTGTCAATATTCCACTGATGCCCAGCTTTTTCTTGATCTGATCCGCATGCCAAAGGCAAGCACGTTCAAACGCCAAACCACACCATGTGTTGTATTTGGGACTTCCAAGCATTGTCTTCCAATAGTTTGAACCTTGACGCGAACCATCAATAAACTCGTAATAGAATAGAGTATAGTGGTCTATCAACTGGAAGATGTCCGACTTGGTTCGATACCCCATCATGGTGTAACTGCGAATAAATCCACACCATTCCAAATCATTCAGTATGTCAGTAAAAGCCCCGTTGTCATCAAAGCCACCAGCTTCAAGAAGCTCCAGTCGAGTCATGCCCATCTTCTTTTTTGCCAGCAATTCTATCACCTTAATGTATGGTTCTGGTTTCTTGAACAGTGAAGCGTACAGCATCTCAAACTCATCATGCAGTTCTCCGTCTGATGAGAATATCAGTCTGTCAACCTCTTGGGTGATGCTTGCTCCTTTTTGCAGAAGACTCCAGTAATAAGGTACACCTCCGAATATCATGTAGGCCTCAAGCATCTGCTTGCGATTTAGTACCAAACCTCTGGACAGTGCTAACTGCTCACACAATCCTAATGGGAATGGCTTGAGAGATATACGGTGATTCAAACGATTGTGCAAGCCTCCTTTGTTTTTGATAATCTTCTTGACCATCCATGATGTACTGCTTCCGCACACTACAAAAACAATATCTTTGCGAGCGGATGCCCAATCATTCCAAAATGACTCTAATTCTGACAAGAAACCAGAGCGTTGTGCATCCATCCATGGAAGTTCATCAAGGAATATCACTTTCTTACCTTCCGGAAGGTTTATGATGAAACGCTTAAGTTCGCTGAAAGCATCCCCCCAATTGGTTAATTCTGGTGTATCTTTCTGACCATGTTCTTTTAATGTCCTGCGGAATCTCACCAATTGCTTTCTTGCTGTCAGTTTTGCTGCACCAGTAAACTGGAAGTCGAATTTGTACCCGTAAGCTTCTCGTATAAGAAAGGTCTTACCTACACGACGTCTTCCATACACAGCAATAAACTGTGAATACTCTTCAGAAAGAGCGTTCAGCAGTAGTTGTTTTTCTTTGTCTCTACCTATAAGCATTGTCGTATTGTCTAAAAATATGGTGCAAGACTCGTGCCCGCTCGACATCTCGCAGAGTGGCGCTTTCATAGCGACTGTGGAGAAAGAACGAGAGGAGAGCAACCTCCGTTTGCTATCCCGAGTGTAGCCGAGACTCGCAAGATTTATTTTGCAAAGTTAATGGTTTTCGTGCAAAAACATGCGGAAACCAATAGATATTTCGTGTTTCCGCTGATTTATTAACGATTTTTGTTGTATAAACCACACAATCCATTCTGCTCAATGTGGCAGTTGGCGCCTTTTTGATGTGGCTTCTCCCGACTAATGTCCCTCCAGCATTTCCAACAGCTGCTTGGTGGTGATCTTGTGACTGCTGTCGGTACCTTCGAGCAAGGATGAGGCAAGGTCGCGTTTGGTGTCATGCAGGCGCAGTATCTTCTCCTCGATGGTGTTGGAGGAAACGAGGTGATAAACGGTGACGTTCTGACGCTGACCGATGCGGTAGGCACGGTCGGTTGCCTGCTGCTCGATGGCAGGATTCCACCATGGGTCGAGGTGGATGACGTAGTTTGCACCAGTAAGGTTCAATCCCAAGCCACCAGCCTTCAGGCTAATAAGGAAGATAGGGCGCTCACCCTTCTGAAAGGCATCCACCATCTGTGTGCGTTTGCGCATGGCGGTACTGCCATCCAGATAGAAATAGGGAATCTTCAACGCATCGAGTCGCTTGGCAGCCATCTCCAGGAACGAGGTGAACTGGCTGAACACCAATGTGCGGTTGCCTGCCTGATAAATGTCATCGGCCAATTCTTCGAAGGCATCGAGCTTGGCACAGCTTCCCGTCCATCCCTTCTGAGCCAGCGAGGCGGTGCAGGCACACAGGCGCAGACGTGTAATCTCGGCCAGCGCATTGATGTTGAGCGATTTGCCTGATGCTTCCAGTTCCTCCAACTCTTGTTTTGCCTTGCGACGTATCACTTCATATACAGCCATCTCCTCGTCGGTGAGCTGCACGTTGCGTGTTATCTCGGTCTTGTCGGGCAGTTCCTCCACTACCTCCTGCTTGGTGCGGCGCAGCATGAAGGGTTGTACGAGGCGTTTCAGCTGTTGCTGACGCTGTGTGTCATGATCTTGCGAGATGGGCAGGATGTATTTCTTGTGGAACTGCTCGTAGCTGCCCAGCAAACCGGGGTTGATGAACTGAAAGAGGTTCCACAGTTCGCCAAGGTGGTTCTGTATGGGTGTACCCGTAAGTATGATGCGCTGTTTGGCCTCAAGCTGCATGGCTACGCCCGACGTCTTTGTGTCGCGGTTCTTGATGGCGTGTGCCTCGTCCAGGCAAGCCACGTTCCATTGTTTCTTTGTCAGCGTTTCCTCCTCTGTGACGAGCAGTCCGTAGGTGCTGACTATTACGTCGCCAGCCTTAGCTTCCTCCACAAGAGTCTTGCGGTCGGTTGCCTCGTTGAAGACGCTTACCTTGAGGGTAGGCGCAAAGCGGTTGATCTCCTTGCGCCAGTTGGGCACAACGCTGGCTGGTGCCAGTACGAGCGACGGACCCTCGCTGCACTTGTCAAGCAGTACGGCAATGGTCTGCACGGTCTTACCCAGACCCATGTCATCGGCCAGACAGGCTCCGGCACCCCAACTGCCTATGCGTGTAAGCCACTGGAAACCATCGAGCTGATAGTCGCGCAGCGTGGCATTGAGTTGCTCGGGTACATCGGGTTGCAACTTGCCACTCTTTCGTATCTTGGCTCGCAGTTCATCAAGCGCCTTAGGGTGTGTGATTTCCAGTTCACCACTGAGGGCTTCGCCCAGTACCGCCATGCCCACGGCAGGAATGACCGCCTTGCCGTGCTGGCGTGATGCCACGGCATCAATCTTCTGCAGTTGCTTGCGCAGTTGCTCGCTGATAGTTAGGTACTTGTCATCGTCAAGGCGAATGAATCGGCTGTGCGAATTGCCCATCATGTCGAGTAGTTGTGCAATGCTTATCACCGTCTCGTCATCAATGGTCAGTTCACCTTCCAAGTCAAACCATCCAGCGTTCTTCTTTAGTGATACGCTCCACGTCTGTGGATTGGCAACAGTCATCTTGAGCTTTTCGCCTTCGGGCCACTCAATGTAGCCTTGCTCCTCATGATTGTGGGCAAAGTCCATGAACTCGAGCAGATCGGCTGTGGCGAGTTCACCTTGGTAATTGCTCAAGGTCATGTCATAGTCTTCGAACCAATCCTTGAAGACGCGTGCGTTTTCGATCTCCTTGCGTGGATGTCGCTTCACTTGTACGCGTTTGCCATCAAGTTGGTCGAAGGCAGGGTTCTGCCCTTGTCCGGGAAGGAATACGGTCTTGCCATCCTTGAGTGGACGCACGCAGAAGGCTATCTGGTAGTTGCCGTAGGTGCGTGGTGTGATGCGTATGCAGACGATGCTCTCGCCTTCCACCTCCTCCAGTTGCGTGCCCCCCTCGATGAAGTCACTATGTATCTCCACCTTGCTATTGATGGCGGGGAATATCTTGTTGAGCATCTCTTCGGCCTCGATGGGAATGTTCTTGAGCGACAGGAGTTTGCGGAAATACATACGTTCCTTCTCCGTCAGAGGGTAATAGGTGGCGACGGAATTGTCCCAGTCGATGTGGTAGGCAATGGACTTGTCCAGCAAGGTGAGCGAGGGAAGGTTGGTGCTCAGTTTGATTTTTCCATTCTCCTTACTGACGGTCAAGAAAGGCTTCTCCTCGCGTATATCCATGGGTTCCATACGAGTAGGATAGTGGCTGATGACGTTCATCACACGGTTCTGTCCCACCATGTTCAGTATAACGCGTGCCACGGATGGCATGTAGTAGGTACTCTTTGTGCCCATCCATATCTGTCGGTCGCAGTCCTCCATGTCGAACTCGCCTCGTTGGTAAGCCAGCTGGCTTAACTCCCTGCCCATGCTCCACGCACCACTCTTCAGTCGTTTCTGCTCGCGCACCGTCGCGTATTCTTTGTGTTGTTGTATCTCGTACACCAATCGTGTGTCGGCTGCATCGGTATTCGTTGGGTTGCCTTGGTCGGCTGTGGCAATCTGCAGTATCTCTTCGAGAACAACCTCCCATTGCTTCTTGCGGTAGATGGATGAGAGGAGCGGTTCGCCACCGAAGAGTTCGCGCAGCTTGTCCTTCTCTTCTTGGCAGATGGGGAGGAAGGGTGACAGCTCGTGACGTAGGATGGCTTTGGCAGGGATGTAATTCTCTGGACTGAGGTCGGGCTGCTTGTCGTAGCTGTTGAACTGCATGTTGTTGGCCTTCAGGTCGAAGTATTGCATCAGCAAGTAAGTCATCTGTTTAGTCTCATCAGGGATGTCGTGGTACGGTGCCTTACTCAATCCTTGCGTCATGGTTCGGATGCTTATCGTCTGCCTTGAATCCTTGAAATACGTGCCAAGTACGAGTGCGGGCCCGTTTTCGTAGGTTTCGTTTATGGTACGCTTCTTCAATGCGATCTCAATCTTCTTCTTGCTAGCCATACTGCCTTCGAGGGTATAGATGAGCATCATAAAGAAGTTGCTGATGGGGTCGTTCATGACGTTTTTCTCGTCGCGATAGCTATTGGCATTCTTGTTGTGTTCCTTGAGTGCCTTCTCCAAAAGAGTGTAGGCATCGTTGAAGCGACGTGCGTATGCCTCTTGTATGGCCTGCACCATCAGTCCGTATTCGCTAGCCTCATTGCCTGGCTGTGTAGGTATGATACCCTCGTTGTAGAATTCATCGATACCCAGTTTGTCAATATAGGGCTGTAACAGTTTCGTGCGACTCTTCTCCTTGGTGCCCATTGTGTCGAGAAACAATGCCCATTCCTTTTGCGTGAGGTATTCTTTTTCGGATAATTCTTTGAGTATTTCTTCCAGTAGGTCGTCATCCATGGCTTTGAACATAGGCCAAAGCTGCTGCTCATTGCTCACGGCTGCCAGTTCTTCGGCTAAGTTGATTTGAATGCATAGATCGTCATTCAATTTCAGTTTCTCGGTCTTGTCGCCCACGATGGCCTTGGCAATCTTTATCAGCTCTTCAGCCTCGCTTGTGCGTGCGATGTCTGGTAATTTTGCCCAGTCGGGATGCTCGGCGTACAACCAGCACAGCACGCGCAGATGATGTTTGGACGAGATGAAGAGGTCAGTGCTTCTTCCCCAGTACGCATATACTTGCTCCAGCATTTTTGCATTTTTAAGTTCTTTCATGCATGACGTTTTCAGCGTCTTGAGCGTGGTGCCCAGATGCTTGGCAATTTTGTTTAGATTCGCGTCGCTTGCTTCTTGTCCGGTGAAGGCGAGTGCAGCCAGCAGGCGTTTTGTGAGTTCTTTGAGGAGTTCGTAGTTGGGAGAATGCTGTAGAGTCATGAGATTGTATTTTGAAGCAGGGTAAAAAAAGAAAATGTGAGTATGAGTTTTTTTGTTCTTTCTCTGTTCTTCACTCTTTCATACGATGCACACTATGAAGACTGATGTTTTGATTTAGAATTCCGTCAAGCGTTGACGTATGTAACGGCCTCGGGCTATGGCAAAGTAGAAGAGCATGCCGCTGAACTGGGCGATAGCGCTGAGAAGGAACGCTTTCTCATAGCCGAAGTGCTCGGCCATATAGCCACCAAGAACGATGCCAAGACCCATGCCCACGTCCCACATGGTGAGTAGGGTGGCATTGGCTGTGCCACGTTGGTTGGAAGGAGCCAGGTTGACGAACATGTTACTGAAGGCAGGAAACATGTGACCATTGCCCAATCCCACGATGACGGCGCAAGCATAGCATGTGCCTTCGCAGGGCCAAAGGGCAAAGCATCCATATCCCAATACGGAGAAGGCAACGCCGAAAGTGGCGTTCTCTACAATCTTGCCTCGTCGCAACGTGCGACTGCCCACCAAGCGTGAACACATAAGTCCAAGGGCAATGATGAGGAAGAAGTTTCCGCTGATGGAGGCATTGCCCATCTGCTCCTTACAATAGATGGCCAGATAGGTGGCCAGTACACCGTATGCGGTGGCAAAGCAAGCCATGCAGACACCTTGGCTCCAACCGTTCAGTAGGAAGAAACGGTCAAGGCTGATAGGCTGGTGATTGAGCACGATGTCGCGTTTGCGGAGGTTGATGGTGGCAGAAAGTAGCGTACCTATCACGGCTGCTCCAAGAGCAAGGGTGAAGATGAGGTCGAAACTGTGCCAGGCTTCGTAGATATAAAGTCCCACCATGGGTGCTATGGCTGTGGAGAGATTGTTGCTCAGGCCATAGAGTCCGATGCCCTCAGCACGTCGGGTAGGGTGGGTGACATCGATTGCCACCGTGGAATTGCTGACGCAAGTTGTGGCAAAGGGGATTCCGTGCAAGGTGCGTATAATGGTAAAGAGCACCAAAGAAGTGGTGAAGAAATAACCGGCAAAGAACAGGCTGAAGCCCGTCCAGCTGACCAGCAACACCGTCTTGCGGGGGAGTGAATCGACCAGGAAGCCACCTATGCTACGGCTGAGCAGGGCGGTAAGGGTATAACCACTGAGCACCATGCCGATAAGATGTTTGTCGGCGCCAAAACTCTCCTTCATATAGAGTGGCAATAAAGGTGTCACCATCATAAAGGCGAAAAAGATAAGGAAGTTGCAGGTCCATGCCCGCAGATAGTCCCTTGTCCACAATTTACATGGCTCTTCTTTCATACTGCAAAGTTACAAAAAAAGGTGGAATCCACGAAGGATTCCACCTTATTAAATATGTCGTATGTACGAAGATTTTATTCCTCGGGCAATGACCAATCCTCCTGAGTCTTGCGGATGTAAGTCTGGTAGCGACGCTTAGCAGCAGCCTTACATGCATCGTAGAGCTCCTGTGCCTCCTGGGGAGCAGCCTTCTTCAGAGAGAGGAAGCGAACCTCACCCTCGAGGAAGTCCTGGAACTTATCCCAGTTGGGCTCCTTGCTATCGAGCTGGAAGGGGTTCTTACCCTCAGCGGCGAGAGCAGGGTTGTTACGCCACAACTGCCAGTAACCGCACTCAACAGCCTTAGCTTCCTCAGCCTGGCTCTTACCCATGCCGCCCTTAGCCTTGAGGCCGTGGTTGATACAGGGAGCATAGCCGATGACGAGTGAAGGACCGTTCCAAGCCTCAGCCTCCTTGAAGGCCTTCAAGCACTGGCTCTGGTCAGCACCCATAGCTACCTGAGCAACGTAAACGTTACCATAGGTTGCCTGCATCAAACCAAGATCCTTCTTGCCTACGCGCTTACCGTTGGCAGCGAACTGAGCGATAGCACCAATAGGTGTAGCCTTAGAAGCCTGACCACCGGTGTTAGAGTAAACCTCAGTATCGATAACGAAGATGTTAACATCCTCACCGCTGCCGATAACGTGGTCGAGACCACCGTAACCGATATCGTAAGAAGCACCATCACCACCGATGATCCACTGTGAACGCTTAACCAGATAGTGGCTGAGCTCCTTCAACTGAGCGCAAACAGCGCAACCTGCAGCTGCACCTTCCTCGATGAAGGGCTTCAATGCAGCAGCAGCAGCCTTTGAACCCTCAGCATCGTTCTGCTGGTCGATCCAGGTCTGAGCAGCAGCCTTGTAACCCTCGCTGGTCTTGTCGCTTGCAATCATCTCCTGCAAGAGGGCGGTGATGCGAGCCTTCATCTTCTTGTTGGCGATAACCATACCGAGACCGAACTCGCAGAAGTCCTCGAAGAGTGAGTTAGCCCATGCGGGACCCTGACCCTTCTCGTTCTTGGTGTAAGGAGTTGAGGGGATAGAACCAGAGTAGATAGAAGAACAACCGGTAGCATTGGCAACCATCTGACGGTCACCGAAGAGCTGAGCAATCAGCTTCACGTAGGGAGTCTCACCACAACCAGAGCAAGCGCCGCTGAACTCGAAGAGAGGAGTAGCGAACTGGCTGTTCTTGGGGCTCTGCTTGATGTCAACGAGATCCTGCTTTGAGGTTACGTTCTTCACGCAGTATTCCCAGTTTGCAGCCTCCTGAGCAGCCTCAGCTGATGAGTCGTCGTAAGCCACCATCTTGAGGGCGGGACCACCTGCCTTGGGATTGCCGGGACAAACGTCAGCACAGTTACCGCAACCCAGACAGTCCTTAACACCTACCTGCATTACGAAGTGCATACCCTTCATGGCTGCGGGAGCCTTCATCTCGATAGTCTTGCCTGCGAAGCCTGCCTTCTCCTCATCGTTCATAACGATAGGACGGATACAAGCGTGAGGACAAACGAATGCACACTTGTTACACTGGATACAGTTGTCTGCGTTCCAAACGGGAACGAAGCCAGCTACACCACGCTTCTCATAAGCGGCAGTACCCTGCTCCCAAGTACCATCCTCGATGCCCTTGTAAGCAGAAACGGGCAGCAAGTCACCATTCTGAGCGTTGATAACGCGAACCAAGTTGGTGATGTATGCGGGCTCGTCGCGAACGATAGCCTCGTCGTCAGCCAAGTTAGCCCATGCGGGATCAACTGCCAATGTCTTGTACTCGCAACCACGATCAACAGCAGCGAAGTTCATGTTGACAACGTCCTCACCCTTCTTGCCGTAAGACTTCACGATAGCCTTCTTCATCTGCTCTACTGCCAGCTCAACGGGGATAACCTCGGTGATGCGGAAGAATGCAGACTGCAGGATGGTGTTGGTACGGTTGCCAAGACCGATCTCCTGAGCAATCTTGGTAGCGTTGATATAGTAAACGGTGATGTTCTTCTCAGCGAAGTACTTCTTCACGCTGTTGGGAAGGAAGTTAACCAACTCCTCACCCTCGAAGATGGTGTTCAAAAGGAACTGACCATTCTGACGAAGACCACGGAGCACATCGTACATACGCAAGTAAGCCTGTACGTGACATGCTACGAAGTTAGGAGTCTTAATCTGGTATGTAGAACGGATGGGAGTGTCACCGAAACGCAAGTGAGAGCAGGTGAAACCACCCGACTTCTTAGAGTCGTATGAGAAGTAAGCCTGGCAATACTTGTTGGTGTTGTCACCAATGATCTTAACTGAGTTCTTGTTAGCACCTACAGTACCGTCGGCACCCAAACCGAAGAACTTAGCCTCGAAGATACCCTCACCACCAAGAGCCATCTCCTCCTTAGCGGGCAGAGAGGTCATGGTAAGGTCATCGTTGATACCAATGGTGAAGTGATCCTTGGGCTGAGGCAACTCGAGGTTCTCATATACACCCAGAATCATAGTAGGAGTGGTATCGTTTGAACCCAAACCATAGCGGCCGCCCACGATCTCGGGAGCGTTAGCTACGCCATAGAATGCGTCCTTAACATCCAGCAACAGAGGCTCGCCGTTTGAACCGGGCTCCTTGGTGCGGTCCAGTACAGCAATGCGCTTACAGCTCTTGGGAACTGCAGCCAGCAAGTGCTTAACTGAGAAGGGACGATACAAGTGAACGCTTACCATACCATACTTCTTGCCGTTGGCATTAGCATAGTCGATAGCCTCACGAGCTGCCTCGGTACCTGAACCCATCATTACGATTACCTGCTCAGCATCCTCAGCACCATAGTAGCTGAAGAGGTCGTACTTGCGACCGGTACGCTCGCTGATGGCTGCCATGTACTTCTCTACGATAGCGGGAACTGCATCATAGTAGCGGTTGCATGACTCGCGGTGTGCGAAGAAGGTCTCGGGGTTCTCGGCCATACCCTTAGCCTGGGGATGCTCGGGAGTCAAGGCACGTGAGCGGAACTCGCTTACAGCCTTCATATCTACCAAGTCGCGAACGTCATCTTCCTCGATGAGCTCAACCTTCTGGTATTCGTGTGAGGTACGGAAACCGTCGAAGAAGTTGATGAAGGGAACGCGTGCCTCGATAGCAGCCAAGTGTGCTACAGCAGAGAGGTCCATAACCTCCTGAACGCTACCCTCAGCCAACATGGCAAAACCAGTCTGACGGCAAGCCATCACGTCACCATGATCACCGAAGATACAGAGTGAGTGAGAAGCTACGGTACGAGCTGATACGTGGAATACGCTGGG
>JAKSLO010000088.1 GCA_024401185.1 Bacteroidaceae bacterium
CTAAGCCTCACGACCTTCTTCCCGTTAGGAAGCGGGATGCCCTGTGTTGCCCGGACTTTCCTCCCGCCTGCCCCCTTACGAGGACAAGCCAGCGACAAGCCGGTATGCTGCATTTTGGATGCAAAGGTAGCAAAAAAAGTTCATAGTTGACGATTATTGCGGATTTTTTCTGACAGAAATATAAAGAAAAGGGTATTTTCATCGGCAAAAAAAAGCATCGGGAATGTATCGGTTTGATATCGGGAATATATCGGGAACATATCGGGACGATCTTAGCATAAAATAAAATTGACATTTCCTATACCCCAAACCTGGCATTGCAGCAACAAAAAAACTGCGCCCGGGAAGAACCCGAGCGCAGTCAGAATATTTATTGACGGAAAGCGAGATTATCTCACTACCTTCTTGCCATTCATGATGTAGATGCCCTTGACAGCCTTGCTAACCTTGCGACCAGAGAGGTCATAGATAGCCTGAGATGCCTGGCCACCAGCCAATACATTCTTAATTGCGGTAGGAGCAGTAGCACCCAATGCCTGAATCTTGAAGTTGTCAAATACACACCAGTTAGCATCTACCACATTGCCTGCAAGCTTCAAGCCAATCTTGATAGAGTCACCCTTCTTCACCTCGATATCAATGGTGTTAGTGTAATAACCAGCCTCAAAATAAGCAGCTGCCGAAATCATGGTGTTGGGAACGTAAACGGTCTTGCCATCCAATGTGCATGAAGCCTCACCATCAGCACCGACAGCCTCTTCCTGAGCAAAATCATAGATGCTTGTAAGTGCAACAGACTTGTCGTTCACATAGAATGCCATATCACGTGCATTTGCGGGATCGGCAGCATAGATAGCAGCCACCTCATCGGTATTGTTACCGGGACGATACAAGCCCTGGCAAGACACGCGGTAGAAGCCCTCTGGCAAACCAACTACCTCCTGATACATATCAAACTTGGTAGCCTTCCAGTACTCGTAAGCATTGTTTGAACCACTCTGCTGAGCCTCGTTGTTCCAGCCAATATGGTCGGCAGCCCAATCAATGGTCCAACCAGTAGCACCACTACGTGAGTTCTCACCCTCGTCGAAGCTTGGGTTAGTCATCACAGCGCTGATGTCAACGGGCTCTGCCAAACTGGGAGTCAGACCACCTTCAATTACCACTGAAGCATAGATGTGTGCTGTGCGAGCTGCAGGAAGACCATTCAACCAGCCATTGATTACCTCATTGCTGTCAAACTCTTCATTGGCTACGGCAACACCCATAGCATCCACAATCTTCACCAAGTCGGTACCAGCCACATCATAGTCCTCGAGCACTTTCTCGTAAACACCCTGAATGGCCATAACCTTCTGCACAAGGCTCTTACCCTCGTTGTAATATTCAATTGCCTCGTTCAAACCACTGATGGCAGCCTTAATTTCTTCCTCTGAAGAACTTTCGGAATGCTTTTCAGCCACACTCACTGCACTCTGTAACTTAGAGATAGCCATAGCTACCTGGCAGTTCTCCATCATGCTTTCTGTTGAAGCAACAATGTTCACCATTTCATTGTACAATGCATTAGCATTTACACCAATATAATAAACGCGAACGTCGCTCCAGATAGTCCAGCTGTCAGCGGGAACCGAACCATCCGAACCATTATCACGAACACCAATGCGAAGGATATCACCCTCGTTAAGCAAGTTGGCAGTGACAGTGTTCACATAAGGAGTCTCGGCCACGTTAAAGTAAACGCGTGCACCTTCCATTGAGTTAGGAATCCAAAGAGGATTCTCCTCATCTTCGGTGAGGTTTACATCATTGCTATAAAGCTTCTCTGCACTGGCACCCACATGCTGGCTTACCAATTTCACGGATGAGTTGTTAGCATAAAGCTCTGCTGTGACGTTAGCACCTTCTGCTGCATAGTTGTCAGCACTGCCACCGCTACGGCTCATACCATGTGCCACAATACGGTAGGCACCCACAGGAAGGTCGCTCAATGTGGTGTAAGCATCGAATGTAGCATTCCAAACCTCTGCGGTGTTAGCACGAGCCTTGAATGCGTCTGAGTTGGCTGTCCAGTTTGTAGGAGTTTTACTCTCTGCAGAATTCTCTTCAAAACCAAGGTTAACAAACAAGCCAGTAAGCTCGATGGGGTTCTCTGCAGAGGCAGAAGGCAGAGCGGCAATGATGCCAGCCTTGATGTAGTCAGCGTAACCGTTCACCCAAGCATCAATCTGCTCAATAGTTGCATTCTTGTCCTCGTAAGCGCCCTTATAGGTGTCATACTTGTCACCTAAGTCGTCAATGAAGGGATACTTGGCCATGTCGCCATTAACCTGCTCAACAAACTTAGCCAACTTGCCATAGGCAGTTACCTCTGCCTTGACTGTCTTCAACAACTCATTGAGTGCTGTAGCAGCATTCTGGCAGTCATCGCTCGAACCACCCAATACTGCATTTGCCTTGGTGATCTCGCTATCCAGCAAGTCCTTGGTAGCTTCGCTGTAGTAGTGAGCAGCATCCTGTGTATAGTAATCAATGTAGGGCTGGACAACCTCCAGAGTACCCTGAAGAGCCACCAAACCAGGATTAGATACAGGACCTGCATAGAAAAGTTTGAAGTTGTCCACAGCAAACCATTTCACATAACCAGGATTAAAGCCATAGCCAATCTTCAGGTCACCACCCATGTGGGTAATCAGCAGTTGATAACGATGAGGATCTCCACTGCCAGCCTCTCCATAGGGATTCTTGTCAATAGCTTGTGCATAACGAACGGCACCGCTCTCAGCATAGAGCTCTGCACCACTGACTTCCAAACTTGCACTTGCACTTGTTGCAATGGCATCGGCCTGCAAGAAGTAGGTTCCCTGAGGAAGGTCGTTAATAACCTGATAGATGTTACTCTTGGCAATAGGTTCGGTAGCCGAAGCAGTCCAGTTCTGAGAGAAGTTGTTCAAGCCATACTCGCTTGATACAGCACCGGTCTCCTCATCCCAAACGGGATATGCCTTATTGTTCTGAATCGTCATGTTGCCAAACTCATCCACCCATCCTTCAGGTTCTGCACCACGTGCACCCTCAAAGGTAGGATTATTGATTTTAGAGGTAACATCGAAAGGATTCTGGGGAGTAGCGTGGTTGTATGCATAGTTTAAAATCAACTTATCCACCTCTGCCCTTGCAGCAGCAATAGCCTCCACATCGTTGCCCTTCAAGGTTGCTGCATAGGAACTGAGCTCAGCCTCGGTATAACCCATTTCGAATGCCTCGTTCAGTTTGTTGTAAAGTGACCATTGTGCATTGTACACCTCATAGCTTTCGGGAGTCATGAATGCCCATGTAATAGACCATCCCTCCATATCGGAAGGATCAACCATATATATACCATCATTCGTTCCCATAGGCTCGCCGTCGCCATTGGTCAGGTCATCACGATTCTCACTCCAGCCCAACAGATAAACTCCATAATCAGCGGGATCATCTTCGGTATACTTGTTAGAACCATAATGGGGATCACTGGCAGCCGTACGAATGTTATAGCCACCTGTTACAGGGATGAACTCCCAAGTCAAGCCCCAGTCAGCCTGAGCCTTCCAGTCGGTATAAACGTCCTCAATTGACTGACGTCCCAACATACCATTATTGGCTGCGGCAGAACAATGCAACTTGTAGGTGTTCTCTTCGCCCTGCAACTGCATCTCATACAAAAATGCAGAGGTAACATCACTCTTGATACAAGCATGATTGCCCCATGCACCACCTTTGGTAAGGAACTTGCCCTGCTCAACATTGTAGATGTACGCTTTTTCTGGCACAGTGTCTGTGGTAAGCGTCAACGTGGGCTCTGCCCAACTTTGCGCATTTGCAGCTACTGCCGTAAAAGCTACTGAAAATAAAGAAAGTAGTCTTTTTTTCATGGAATACTGTTTTTGTTTATAAATAGATTACATTCAGAGACAAAAATACAAAAAAAATGGTACACAACAAAATTGCATACCATATTTTTTTATTTTCGGCGCAAAAGATGCTTCTACACCAAGTATTATTCACGTTTTAATGATTTCTACATTAAAAATCTTGAATTGCATTTCAATGGGATCTTCTTCCTTCAAGAAAGGCAAAATTAGAATTGCCACCACTTCTTCTTGGGAGGTTCATGCACATTTCCCATCTCCTCCATCAGCACTTGCTCGTAGGTCTTACCATCATGAATCATAGTATAGATGGTACCCCAATCGGGCAAACCACCGATGTTGCGGTCATCAATCCAAATATCAGCCTTCAGCTTACGACTGAAATGCATGTTCTTTTCGGTGTCCTCCTCAGGGAAATCCTTATTTATGGCATAGAACTCCACCCCGCGCTTTCGGCACCATTCTACAGCATCTTCTAGAAGTTGTCCCTCACGAACACTCCAAAGAATCAGCTTATGGCCTTCGTCTATCAGCATTTTCAGCGTCTGTGTGGCAAAAGGTCGTTCTTTGCCTATCTCTGGGTATCGATGCTCTACAATAGTCCCATCAAAATCAACGGCTATCGTCATGTTTTTGCAAGTTTTGTGTCCTAATCAAAGGATTTTATAGACGTTATTTCAGAATTCTCAAACACCAATTACTTTGCGTAACTTACAGCACGAGTCTCGCGAATCACAGTAATCTTCACCTGACCAGGATAGGTCATCTCGTTCTGAATGCGGGTAGCAATGTCGCTCGAGAGAATCTCTATCTGCTTGTCGTCAATCTTATCAGCACCCACAATGACACGCAATTCACGACCTGCCTGGATAGCATAGGTCTTGGTTACACCGGGATAACTCATGGCGATATTCTCAAGATCCTTCAAACGCTTGATATAAGCCTCTACAATCTCACGACGTGCACCGGGACGAGCACCGCTGATGGCATCACAAATCTGTACGATGGGAGCAATGAGTGTCTCCATCTCCATCTCCTCATGGTGAGCGCCAATAGCGTTGCAGATATCAGCCTTCTCCTTGCACTGCTCAGCCAACTTGGCACCATAGAGTGCATGTGGCATTTCAGGATCTTCATCAGGCACCTTACCAATATCATGCAGCAAACCAGCACGTTTAGCCTTCTTGGGGTTCAAACCCAACTCTGCAGCCATAACGGCACAAAGGTTGGCAGTCTCACGAGAGTGCTGCAACAAGTTCTGTCCGTATGATGAACGATACTTCATCTTACCAATGATGCGGATAAGGTCGGGATGCAGACCGTGCACACCCAGGTCAATGGCAGTACGCTTACCGGTTTCCATGATTTCCTCCTCAACCTGCTTCTTGACTTTGGCAACCACTTCCTCAATACGAGCGGGGTGGATACGACCGTCAGCTACCAGCTGATGCAAAGCCAAACGGCAGATTTCACGGCGTACAGGGTCGAATGCAGAAATCACGATAGCCTCTGGCGTATCGTCCACCACGATTTCAACGCCCGTAGCAGCCTCCAAGGCACGAATGTTACGACCTTCACGACCGATGACGCGACCCTTTACATCGTCATTCTCAATATGGAATACGGTAACGCTGTTTTCCACAGCCGTCTCAGTTGCCACACGCTGAATCGTCTGAATGATGATGCGCTTAGCCTCTTTATTGGCATTCAATTTAGCTTCATCCATGATTTCATTCACATATGATGCAGCAGCCGTGCGAGCCTCATCCTTCATACTCTGAATGAGTTGCTCCTTGGCCTCCTCTTTGCTCAACCCACTGATTTCTTCCAGCTTGTTGCGCTCTTGCTCCACCAAGCTTGCCTGACGCTGATTCAGTTCCTCCTCGCGTTGCTGGAGGGCTGTCTGCTGCTGCTCAGTACGTGCACGCATGTTCTCCACCTCCTGCTTCTTGCGGTTCAGTTCATCCTGACGCTGGTTCAAACTCATCTCGCGCTGCTTGATGCGGTTCTCGCCTTGCTGAATCTGTTGATTACGCTGCTGAACTTCCTTTTCCAGTTCAGCCTTCTTGTTAAGGAACTTCTCCTTGACCTCAAGGAGCTTCTTTTGTTTTACCACTTCAGCCTCTTGCTCAGCCTTCTCATGAGCCTCTGCCTCAAGCTTTTTCATTTTGCTGGGTAATGTCACACGATACAAGACCATGATCCATACGGCGATGATTACCACAGCAACGACAATTGCTATAATATATTCCATGATGAAATATAAATCGGTTTTTAGTTAATATTTATTTAGTTTGATACGAATTCTCAAAAACCGACAGCAAATCAAAAAATAAGGTGAAAGAATACTATTTTTTCTCTAATGACTCGTCTATCTCATCCACGAGACGTCTTAAGTCATCAGCAACAGCCCCCAGATTGCCTTCGTGCTCAGACGACACACGCTGCACGGCAATGTCCAGTGCTATCATAGAAAAATACATTTCTCTTCCTTGCTGGGGATAGGTCCTAGCGTAATAATTCAACCTACTATTAATAAGTTTTTCCGCATCACGGTAAACAAATTCCATCTTACGATCAATCGTCATTTGGTATATTTGTCCCCCCAATTTCAAGGTTATAGAGAGCTTATCACTTACATCTGCCATCATCTTTCGGCTTTAAGTATAGCGATACAATTGTCAATATCTCTCACCAGCTTTGAAATACGCAGCTTAGCATTGCGTGTATCGTTATCGCTCAGCTGTAGCATGCGTGCTGTCTTCAAATCGGCATATTGGGTTTTGAGCTGTTTGTTTTCCTCGTCCAAATTTTGAATACGGACATCGACATCAGCAACCAGCGCACACAAATGGGCATTTTGCTGCTCCAATTCCTTGTTGCGCGAGATTAGTTGCCTTACCTTTGCTTCAAGCAACTTAACCAACTGGATGTCTTCTTCTTTCATTTCGCTCTTAAATCTACACCCGACTAATTGTCAGACTTAAAAAGTGACCCTGAACGACACAAATCGCGACCTGTAATCGTCCCTCACCACGTTCTTCATGTGACTTAATATGCCTATTTTCGGGACAAAATTAACATTTTTGCCCGAATTTTCAAAATTATTCCTTGTTTTTTTACAATTCTCAAGCCTCAACCGATGCCTTTGGCTCTTTTTTTGCAAGCATAACAATGGTGTAAACGTACTCTGACATCCAGTTTTCAGAATATCCTAACTGCTGCTGGTACTGGCGAATGGACACACAAGTACGGCGTACCCCTTCATCTTTCCATACAGGACGAGTCATGATTTGGTGAACCTGTTTTTCCACCATTCCACGCATAGCCTTCTTGAAAAGCCCAGGAAGGCGGAACTTCCATTTCATCAAGTTGCCCATTAGCATCATCAGGTCTTGACTGAATCCCTGGAACATCATGAAATAGGGTTGTACATCCTGCACCTTCTTACAACGCTTCTTGATACTGGCATCAATCTCACCAAAAAAGGTTTCTGGAATGCCATACATATCCATAATCAGTTTTTGGCAATGCTTCTTCTCACCTAAACCCAACTTATTGTTCAGAGTGGGCACGTGGAATGACTGCTTAAACATTCTCAAGTCGGGCAAAGCACCCAAGTTATTGATACCCAACTGAGCAGCCATAACTGACTGATAATACACACGAATGAGCGACATGAAATCTTCCATGCCACCTACACGTATTTCATTCTCGGCTTTTTTCTTGCCGAAAAGCTTACTAAAAAATCCCATTATAATATTGTTCTGTTTTTTACATATTGATTTGGTGGGGTTGTATTGGATTACATAGTCACAAATGGATGGATCTTACTCACCAGCCAACTTCAGCAAGTACTGCCCGTACTGGTTCTTGAGCATTGGCTGTGCCAGTTCACGCAATCTCTCGGCAGTTATCCATCCTCTACGGTAGGCTATCGCTTCAAGACAAGCCACCTTTAAACCCTGTCGTTTCTCAATGACTTCGATAAACGTACTCGCCTCCGACAACGAGTCATGTGTGCCCGTATCCAACCAGGCAAAGCCACGGCCCAGGGTTTGTACCTTCAATTCACCATCATCAAGAAAACGTTGATTGACAGTCGTAATCTCCAGTTCACCTCTTGCCGAAGGTTTGATATGAGCAGCCACATCCAGCACCTTATTGGGATAGAAATACAATCCTACCACAGCATAGTTGCTCTTAGGATTAGCAGGCTTTTCTTCGATACTCAGGCAGTTTCCATCTTCATCAAACTCAGCCACGCCATAGCGTTCGGGATCATTCACCCAATAGCCAAATACCGTTGCCTTGCTTTCCTCCTCAGCCATGCGTACAGCTTCCTTAAGCATACCAGAAAAACCAGCACCATAGAAGATGTTATCACCCAGCACAAGGCATGCACTATCGTTGCCTACAAACTCACGGCCAATGATGAATGCTTGTGCCAAGCCATCGGGCGAAGGTTGTTCGGCATATTCAAAATGCACCCCATAATCACTTCCGTCACCGAGCAACCGGCGGAATCCGGGCAAGTCATAGGGGGTAGAGATAATCAGTATCTCACGAATGCCTGCAAGCATAAGCACACTGATAGGGTAATATATCATCGGCTTGTCGAAGATAGGCAGCATCTGCTTACTCACCCCCTTGGTTATAGGGTAAAGACGCGTACCTGACCCGCCTGCCAAAACAATTCCTTTCATTGCTAATTATACTTTATCTAAATTATATTATATTTCAAAAGGCTAGGCATAAAAACATTCAAGAGTCAAACATGCCCGACCTAATTTGATTCATAACCTTAAATTATTGTGGTTTTGTCAAAAACTAACACGCAAAAAATGGAGGCTCCGACCTAAAACATAGACCTAAACAAAATGCGGAAATCAAACCACAACGTCCAGTGCTCTACATAATAGATGTCTGCATCCAGCCGGTTTTCTGCGTCAGCCTTCTTCACACGCGCCCAACCGTTCATTCCAGCCTTTACTTCACGTCGCAGTAATCGAGTGGGTAGTTTATCCACATCCGAAGGTTCTTCGAGTTCATAACACTCAGGTCCCACCAAACTCATATTGCCCTTAAGCACATTGAACACATTGGCTACCGAGTTACCTTTTCCTCTGAACGAAACTCTGTTAAACACCCTGCCATTGGGGCCTACACAGAACTTATACGAGAATGAAGAACCGCGCTTTTTTCGTTTAATGAAAAACGACTTGAGTAAGTATATGATAGGAAAAAACGTCAACATGAACAACAGAACAAAAAACAGATCAAATGCTCTTTTCATCACTCTGTTGTGCAACTTCGTCAACGGTTCACCCTTGGGAGTAAGAAGCACATTGCCACCTCGACGCATAGATACAAACTCGGTATCAAGTTCATTCACTATTGGAACCACGAGACAAAACTTCACGGCACGAGCCTTACATGCATACTGCACAGAACGCACGTATTCCAGGTCCATGTCGTAAATATCGCAATACACACGCACCACCTGGGTATTCTCTTCAATAAAGGCAGAAGCGGCATCATAATCGCCCAATCTTTGCAAGCCTTCAGGCATCTCGACGCCCTCTGAACAGAAAGCGCCCAGTACACCCTCAGGATGCTTCAGCCTTGAGTAAAAAGCAAACACATCGTCGCTCTCTCCCACCAGAATAGTTCCGCCTTGTTTCTTCTTAGCCATATTTACACAATAGAATACTTTCGCACAAAGTTAAGAAAAAAGCATTTATCAACCTATTTTTATACCTTATTTTTTATGAAAATGCACACATTTTAACACGAATTGGCATTTTTGCTACGTTATTATTTTATTATTTAATATAAAATCCGTACATTTGCACGCTTATTGTTCACACATCAGGCTACTCAAAAGGTAGCATGGGTGACAAAAAGCCAATCAAGTATAGAAAATCAAATAATCAAAAACAATATGGCAGAAACTAATTACAATGCAAATCCAGCTCTGGATGAAGAACAGGGCGGTGGATTTTCCCTCAAAGACATTTGGAACATTGTGCTAATGCGCTGGCCTTGGATTGTTCTCGGCGTTGTCGTTTGCTTAGCGTGTGCCTATCTCTACCTCAAGTATCAAACCCCCACTTATTCAGCAAGTGCAAAAATCCTCATCAAGGATGACAATGGCGGTATGAGCCAGAAGGGCGGTGGCAACATGCTGAACCTCTCAGAAATGGGTATCATCAGCAACACCAACGGTTTCGACAACGAGTTGGAGATTTTGTCAAGTACCAACATTTCAAATGACGTGGTCAAGAAGCTCAACCTCAACATCCGTTACTACACTCCTGGACGCTTCATCAACGTCGAGCTCTACAAGCGTAGTCCTATCGTGGCCTCAATGCCCATTGAACAGATGGACACACTTGAGAACACCATCAAAATGGAGGTTACTCCCAACGGAAAAGGTTATCATTTGAAGACAACACTTGCTTCACCCGGTGGACAGCCTCGCGTCAAGGAACAGGAAATCGCCATGTTACCTGCTTCTATCGAGACTCCTTTAGGTACCATCTATTTGGAGCGTGACAAAACAATCAAGGATTTCGAAAAGCCTATCAGCATCACCATTACTCCCATCGAGAGCGTTGCAAGAGGATATGCCAAGAGCCTTTCTGCTTCTGCAAGCAGCAAGACCACTACGGTTGCCGTACTCGGCTTGGTTGACAGCCAGCCCGAGCGTGCAGTTGACTACCTCACACAGTTGCTCGATAGCTACAATGAAGATGCAAACAAAGACAAGAATGAGGTTGCCAACAAGACAAAGGACTTCATCAACGAGCGTCTTGACTCTATCGGTGACGAGTTGAGTGATACCGAGAAGAACTTGGAAAAGTTCAAGAAGGACAACTCGCTTATCAACCTCACCAACGATGCTACCACTGCTTTGGCAAGCAGCACCAGTTATCAGAAGGAGCAGGTTGAAATTCAGACCCAAATCATGCTTGTCAAGTCGCTCATCGACTACGTCAACAACCCTGCTAATGACAATCAGGTCATTCCTGCCAACTTGGGAATCAAAGACGCTCTCCTGAACACACAGATTACCCGTTACAATGAGTCAATGCTTCAGCTCAACCGTCTCATCAAGTCGGGTGCAGAGAGCAACCCTGCTCTTATCAAACTCGCCGATGAGGTAAAGGTTGCTCATGACGGTATCATCCAGTCACTTAGCAATATTGACTCTGACCTTAAGATTCAGAAGCGTAGTATTGACAACCAGTATCGCCTCTTTGCCGGTAAGATTTCTAACACTCCTTCTCATGAGCGATTCCTCAACGACATCGGTCGTCAGCAGGAAATCAAGGCAGGTCTTTACCTAACCCTCTTGCAGAAGCGCGAGGAGAACCTCATCTCACTGGCATCAACCGCTACCAAAGCAAAATGGCTCGACATGCCCCAGATTGGTGGCCAGGTATCTCCCAAGAGCAAGATGATATGGATGGTTGCCTTGATGTTGGGCATCTGTATTCCCATTGGTATCTTCTATCTTCTCGAATTGCTCCGCTTCCGCATCGAAGGTCGTAGCGACGTAGAGAAGCTTACCCGTATTCCTCTCATTGCCGACATTCCTTTTGCCCACTTGCCTAAGGGTGAAGAGCGCTCGGTAGTTGTAGCAGAAAACAGCAACAACACCATGGAGGAGTCGTTCCGTGGTTTGCGTACCAACATGCGTTTCATCATGAAACCAGAGGAGAAGGTTATCATCTGTACCTCTACCATCCCCGGTGAGGGTAAGACATTCGTCTGCACCAACCTTGCCATGTCATACGCATTGTTGGGCAAGAAAGTCATCATCGTGGGTCTTGATATTCGTAAGCCTCAGTTGGTACGTCTCTTTAAGTTGCCTTCTGACAAGCGTGGTATTACCAACTTCCTGGCTAACGATAGTGCCGACCTTCAATTGCTCGAGGATCAGATTCATCATGGCATCCTGAACCAGAATCTCGACATTATGCCTGCTGGTATCATTCCTCCCAACCCCGGTGAGTTGATCTCTCGTTCTCGTCTTGACGAGGCTATCGCCCATTTGCGTAAGATGTACGACATCATCCTTCTTGATACACCTCCTGTGGGTCTTGTGAGCGATACCCTTGAGTTGGGACGCATCGCCGACGTTACTCTTTACGTATGTCGTGCCGACTACAGCCCCAAGAACAACTTCGAACTTATCAATGGCTTCAAGAACAACGAGAAGTTGCCTAAGATTTCATTGGTACTTAATGGTGTTGACCTCAAGAAGAAGAAGTATGGTTACTACTATGGTTATGGCAAGTACGGCAAGTACGGCTACCACAAGTATGGCAAGTATGGCCACTATGGACATTACGGTCATTATGGTCACTACGGCGTCTATGGCACTTATGGTCACGATGAGACCACAAAGACCGGCAAGGCCCATACAGAGAAGTAACATATAGCATTAAACAAAACAAATATCCCGCTACTGCATTTCCGTGTGGCAGCGGGATTTTTTCATAATATACAGATAAGTAAGTGATCAAAATTATTTTTATAATGACTAAGCAAGTGACTCGAGTATTATCTTGTAC
>JAKSLO010000089.1 GCA_024401185.1 Bacteroidaceae bacterium
CACAATTCACAATGCATAATGCACAATTCACAATGCATAATGCACAACGCAAACCTGTAAATCTTGTGACTTATTACACCGTTCACAGCTGTGTGTTTGCCTTGTTCGTCTTCCTCACCATCTGTGGCATTCGCGGAGGCATGACACATGCCGTACGACCCATTACCATCAGCAACGCCACCCAGTATGTAAAGAACATCAAAGATGCACCCGTGGTGCTCAACACTCCCTTCTCGCTTCTGCGAACAATGGGAAAGAAGACTTACCCCAAACTGGCATACTTCAGCGAGGAAGAGCTGGACAAAATATACTCACCGGTAAAAGAACCCCTACCCTCTCAACTTGCAGAGGAGCAAACTGATTCAAGCTCAACAGCGCGTCTGCTCATCCCCACCCATCAAAAGAAGAATGTGGTGATACTTATCGTTGAGAGTTTCGGACGTGAGTTCGTAGGTGCCTATAATACGCAGCTCGATGGAGGCAAATACAAAGGCTATACTCCCTTTGTTGATTCGCTTTACCAACATAGCCTCAGCTTTGACCTTACCTTTGCCAACGGCAGAAAAAGCATTGATGCAATGCCAAGCATCCTGGCCAGCATACCTATGTTCATAGAGCCTTACATCACAGGACATGCTGCCATGAACGATGTGAACGGATTGGCAAGTCTGTTGGGAGAGATGGGCTATGAAAGCGCTTTCTTCCATGGAGCCGAAAACGGTAGCATGGGCTTCCAGGCCTTTGCCAACACCACTGGTTTTGGCAAATACTATGGCAGGGATGAATACAACCAGGACAAGCGTTTTAAGGGGAATGCCGATTTCGACGGCACATGGGCCATCTGGGATGAGCCTTTCCTGCAATTCTATGCCCTGAAGATGAAAGAGATGAAGGAACCTTTCCTCACCACCATCTTTACTGCAAGCAGTCACCATCCCTTTGCCGTACCCGAAGAATACAAGGCAAGATTTCCCGAAGAAGGTGATAACGAACTGCACAAGTGCATCCGCTATACCGATTACAGCCTGCGCCGTTTCTTTGAGACCGCCAGCCGTCAACCTTGGTTCAAGAACACCCTCTTTGTCTTGACAAGCGACCATACCAACCAACCCGACCATGACGTATATAAAACCGACATGGGACTGTATGGAGGGTGCATACTGTTTTACGACCCAAGTGGAGAGGTCATAAAGCCAGGCCGCAAGCATGGCATAGCTCAGCAAATCGACATCATGCCTACACTACTGGGCTTGCTCAACTACGACAAGCCTTACATAGCCTTTGGCAATGACCTTACCCGCATCAGCGATGATGACACATGGGCGGTAAGCTACAATGGTGGCATATACCAGCTGGTAAGAGGTGACTGGATGCTGCAGTTTGACAGCGAGCAAGTGAAAGCACTCTACCAGATTAAAAATGATAAGCTATTGCAGCACAACATAGCTGAGAAACATCCTGATGTACGTGACAACATGAGCAAGCTGTTAAAAGCCATCATGCAAAGCTACATGTCGCGTATGAACCACAACAACCTGATTATTCATGAAAGCAAATAAGATAAACTTTGCCAAGGAACTACCGTTAGGGCAAAAGGTAATCTATTATCTGCTCTACGCTATCGTTTACGTCCATTCGTTGCTACCTTTGTGGTTTCTGTACGGATTGTCGAACTTGCTGTACCTGCTGATTTACAAAGTGGTGGGGTACCGAAAGAAGCTGGTCAGGAAACACCTTGCTGACTGTTTCCCCGAAAAGGATGAAAAAGAAAGAAGCCGGATAGAGCATGCCTTCTACCATTGGTTCTGCGACTACATCTACGAAACCATCAAACTGACGTCCATGTCGAAAAAGCAGATGCAATGCAGAGTAACCTACCACAACCTTGAATATTTCAATAAGCTGATGAAGGAGAAGCGCAACGTAGTGCTGTACCTGGGTCACTATTGCAACTGGGAGTGGGTGACCAGCATAGGCTTGCATGTTCCTGAAGGCACAATGGGTGGACAAGTCTACCACCCGCTTGAAAACAAAGCATTCAACGCCTTGATGCTCAAGGTACGCTCATCGATGGGGCCCGAAAGCATCTCGATGATCAACATACTGCGCCACATCATCAAGGTGCGCAAGGAGGGTAAGAACTGTGTCATTGGCTTCATCAGCGACCAAGTGCCGCTGTTTCCTGCCACACGCTATTGGACAGATTTTCTGAATCACAAAGATACGCTTGTCATTACAGGCACCGAACAGATTGCCAAATCGTGTGACTTTGCCTGTGTTTACCTTGACATCAGTCGTCCCAAGCGTGGCTACTACGACATCAACATCGTGCCAATGACCGAGACACCTAAGGCTCATGCCGACTGGGAGATAACAGAGATGTATTTCCGCCTGTTTGAGAAGACCATACAACGAAATCCGGAATATTGGTTGTGGACACACAACCGCTGGAAGCGCACGCTGAAGGACTTCAGAGTTTGGCAAGAGTATATGAAAAACAAAAAATAGAAGATATGGCATTCAGGACAGGAAAGAATTCAAAGATAGGCTATTACATAAATAGCTATTTCCATTTGGGGGTTCCACGTTTCATACTTCGCATACGCAAAAATCTGTTGCTTAGGAAGGTAGAACAACGGGCTGACTGGAATGACATCAGCCAGCGTGTAGATTACTACTGCAAAGACCTAGGCAAGGGAATGGCAGGAGAGTTGGAATGGAGCAAGCAATCCGTTTTGCTGCGTCAGCAAAAGATAAAACATCCAAAAGTATATTATCTGGATTCGCTTCGCTATGCCCGGTACTTCAGCAAGGATCTTCGTTGGCACATCTGCCATGGCGATGTAAACTACATACCGGAACTTCCCTCCATTACCAAAAGCCGACCTATACAGGGGCATAACGAAAACGCCACGCTACTGAATTTGGACAGGGTGCGACATTTCGTATTTCTGCATGACAACATACCTTGGAAAAAGAAAAAGAACCAGGTTATCTTTCGTGGTGCTATAGGTCAGATGGAGGGTACGGCTTTCAAGCAGAACCGCTATCTATTCATGGAAAAATGCTTCAACCACCCTATGGTGGATGCAGGAGAAGTGATGGAAGGAGGCAAATACATAAAGGAAGAATGGGGAAAACCCAAGCTGACGCTCTACGCGCATCTTGACTATAAGTTTATCATGGCTCTGGAGGGCAATGATGTGGCCAGCAATCTGAAATGGATTATGTCGAGCAACAGCATTGCCGTGATGCCCAAACCACGCTTTGAAACCTGGTTTATGGAAGGCACACTTAAAGCCGACTACCACTACATAGAAATAAAGGACGACTACAGCGACCTTGAAGAGAAACTGACCTATTACATCCAGCATCCCGACAAGGCAGAAGCCATCATCCGGCATGCCCATCAGTATGTGGATCAGTTCAGGAACAAACGCCGCGAAGCCATTGTCTCTCTGCTTGTCTTAGACAAATACTTTAAACAAACTAACTCATAATCAGCTTCACTATGAACCAACCGCTTGTCACAATAATCACCGTTGCATACAATGCACTCGAAGCATTGAAGCAAACTGCAGCAAGCACACTGGCACAAGACTATCGCAATATGGAATACATCATCGTGGATGGTGCATCGACCGATGGCACAAAAGAGTGGCTTGAAGAGATAAAAGATGCAGGGATACCGGCAAGCCAGAATACCGAGCATACCGAAACATCGGAATACCGAAACCCCGAAATATCGGAATACCGGAACACCGAAATACCGGAACACCGGAACACCGAAATGCCGGAACACCGAAATGAAAGAATCCCCGGAAAAAAACTCAACGAAACACAATGCCACGTGCGCTGGATAAGTGAACCCGACAAAGGCATCTACGATGCCATGAACAAAGGTGTGAAGATGGCATCGGGAGAGTATTGCATATTCATGAATGCAGGCGACACATTCGTTGACGAACATGTCATCAGTAAGATCTTTGCAGAAGCCGATGAGAAGACAGACATCATTTATGGCGACATCATGAAGAATGGGCAGCTGAAAGGTTCGCTATCACCTCGCAACTGCCATAAGATGTTCTATTGCCATCAAGGCGTTTTTACACGCACCAGTTGTCTGCGCGATTTTCCCTTCGACATCAAGCATCGATATTCGGCCGACTTCAAACAGGCTAAGCAACTATTCTTGGCTGGCAAATGCTTTCAGTACATCAACATGCCTG
Source organism: Bacteroidaceae bacterium (assembly GCA_024401185.1). GTDB lineage: Bacteria > Bacteroidota > Bacteroidia > Bacteroidales > Bacteroidaceae > Physcousia. The sequence continues at coordinate 4,230 of JAKSLO010000089.1, forward strand.
TTGCCAACTTCGATACCAATGGTGTATCGAACACACAGCGTTCAAAGGGACTTTGGGACAATGTCAAGGTGGTGTGCGAGGTGGATTCCTTCAAGGACAAATGCCGCTTCCTGCCACACTTGCTGTTTCCCTGGCTGATGTGTAAGTTAAGAGGCAAGTGAAAACTGATGGTTCATCCGAGATACACCTTGTTGTTATGCTGACGGAAATAATTCAATGGTTCGGGATGCTCAATCACCTTACCTTGCAACGTCTTATATATAAATTTAAGTGGAGAGCGAAGACCAAAACTTAATTTACGACAAACACTTTATTCCCTCTCTTTGAACGTACAAGAATGTGCATCAATATGATTATGGATATTGGACTCAAAGTGACGGCAGGCCGCTATGGCAACTCCACCACTTACATCCATTGAGCTGATATGAACAACTTTCATTTTACAATACTTGCTTGATTTATATAGCACAAAAATAAGTATTTCTCTATATATTCACCAACCGTACCTTTTAGCGTTTATCTATATCGTCAAAAACGGTCTGCATGTAGGCTTTAGCCTTGCGCAACTGCTGTTCGGGCAGAGCACCTTCCTTCGTCGTCATCTTGTCGGAATTGTAGTCGTAGATAATGCTGCACGAATCTGTCACCATACCGAAGAGACCGGGACAGGAGAAGACTGCATAATGAGGTGCATTGGCATCAAGGATGTCCTTTGAATAAGTAAACTCGCTATGGTCAATACCCAGCAACCCCAAGAGAGTAGCAGCAAGGTCAACCTGCGAACCGATGGTCTCTATCTGCTGAGCCTTGCTGATGACTCCTCCCAACATCAGCATAGGCACCTGATAACGGTACAGCTGATAGTTGTCGATAGGATTGGGATAAGCGCCAAGGTGGTCGGGAACCAAGATGACAAGTGTATTCTGCCATGAAGGCAAAGCCTTGAGAGATTCGATGAACTCGCCGAGACAATGATCTACATAGGCAAAGGCATTCAGTTCGGGCTCCTTGAAACTACTCTGATAAGGCACCTCGAAAGGCTCATGACTGCTGGACGTCTGAATTACACGGAACGAAAGTTTGCTGTCTGTCCCTATATCATGCAAGGCACGATTGAAGAGGAATTCATCCTGTACACCCCATTTGCCCGTTTGCTGGCTGCTGGGGAAGTCAGTATCGGAGATAAGTCGTTCGAAGCCCGTCTGCATCACATACGAGCGCATATTGGTGAAGTTGGCATCACCCCCATAATAGTAGCTTGTGGCATAGCCATGCTGCTTCAGCGAGTTGGCTATCGAGTAGAGATGAGCCGTCTTATGACTGTACTTCATCAAGCTATGCTCGGGTTGTGAGGGGAAGGCACTAAGGATGCTCACCAAACCACGGTCGGTACGGAAGCTCGTAGCGTAAAAGTTATTAAAGTACAATCCTTCCTGTGTATATTTCTCCAGATTAGGCACCACGTCATTTACGCGTCCACTCTTGTTCATAATCTGGTCAGAGAAACCTTCCAGCACGACCATGATGACATTCACATCCTTCGTCTGCTTGAGACTTACTGAACAAATTGAATCTATTGGGCTGATTGGGGTTATTGAATCTGTTGGGCTTACTGGTTCTACTGACTTTGTATCACCCTCGCCGATATTGCGCAACGTAGTATAGCACAACGATTGGAAGGTGCGGGCAGCCTCATCGTCATCCATATAGCGGAACATCTCACTGAACTTATTAGACTTAGAGGCTGATTCGATAAAGCTGAACACAGGATTTACTGCAGCATGATTGAGAGGCATCTGGGTAGAGAAATACACCGAACCCGTGTTATTGGTGGCAGTAGAGAAACCACCACGAATAGGAATAATAAGTGAAGCTCCGAGAATGACGAGCGCAGCTATCTCAGCTGCGTAAGACTTCCATCCTGCAAGTTTCGCATCAGTTTCAAACAATGCCTTGGGCTTCAGTATTTTATTGAAACCATAGTTGAGTGCTATGGTAAGAAGAACAAGGAAAAAGAGTGACAGAAGTATCTGCCAAATGGTAATGCTTGCCATAGCATCGGCAGGCGAAGAGGTAAGGTAGAAAAGCGGAGTAGTATCGAGCGGAAAGCCCCAATAGGGATAAAGGGATAGGTTGGCTATGATTGCCAACACGTATAAGAATGACTCCACACCCAGCACGCCATGCCATAGGCAGAGCCAGACCTTCTGTCCCTTTCTTTCTTTCCTACTCTTTTTATCTGTATCGTCATTGGCCGTTTCTACTACCGGCTTGTCACTACCTGCGTTGCCATTGTCTGCCTTATTTTCGTACTTTGAGGAGAATTTATAGAAAAGAAGCAGTAAGGGAAGTATTATAAGATAAGCCGCTACTGCCAAATCAAGGCGCAAGCCATGACCGATGACTGCCAGCCAATCACCTATCGAAGCGTCCTGCAACAACTCTGTGTTGCAAAGCAGAAAGAGTGGTTTGCTGATAATACCCACAGCCAACCACAACAGAAAAAGTAATATGATGGTTTTTATTTTCTTCATCGCTTCGCTTCTCCACTACTTACTGTCTCGTTCTCTTACTGTCTTTATTTATAATAAATTAAGTAAATCTGCAGATTTATATTAGTCCCATTATCTCGTTGTTTCGCTAACATGCTTATACACGTTCATTAGTTGAGCGGCCAAGACCTGCGGATGCAGCGTATCCATAGCCTCCTTCATGCTCTCCACTGCCATGGTTTCGTGCAGCTTATCGTCGGTGATGAGACTATCCATAGCCTTGCTCAAGACTTGTGTGTCATTGGGATCGACAAGCAGAGCATGCCGTCCCGCTGCTTCGGGCAGAGAAGAGACATTGCTGCTGATGACGGGACAACCCGACAGACGTGCTTCGACAAGTGGAAGGCCAAAACCCTCGTAGAAAGAAGGATAAACAAAAAGCCGGGCATTGCAATAGAGTTCGTGCAACTGGTCGTTTGACACATTGGTAAGAAAGATGCACCATTGCTGCAATCCGTGTTCGTTGACATACTGCTCCACCTCACGCTTGTATTCACGACCACCTCCCACAATCAGCAGGGGGATGCGTACCGAAACAGGAAGCATCTCCAAAGCCTTGACTGCACCCAGCAGATTCTTACGGCTGTTGATACTGCCTACATAGAGCATGAAAGGTTCAGAGGCCTTCTGCTGCAACATTTCGAGAAAAGCACCAGAGCTTTTCAGAAAAGCCGCTATACTTTTTTCAGAAAGCTGCTGCATCATTTTCTCATCGCCCATAGAGAGCATCTTCTCTGCCCTCTCATAGTAGAAAGGAGAAACAGGCTGATAGACCACGTCTATCTTGTCTTCCTCCACATCATAGAAGCGCAGAATATCCTGCTTGGTGCATTGGCTGATGGCTATGATGCGGTCGGCATGCTTCACGGCATAACGCCATTTCATGTCGTATATCTGACGGTCCTGCCAATGATACATTTCCGTGAAAGTCTTGAATGCCACATCGTGAATGGTTACTACCGAGGGAACTCCGTTGCGGTGAATGCCTACCGGAAGTTCGTTGCTCAAACCATGAAACACATCAGCCTTAGCTTTCTTTGCCTCACCTGCCAGACGGAAAGTGCGCCACAAACCTCCTTTGACCATTCCTGTAGGCATAATGGTTTGCAGACGCTGGTGCTGGCGATAATGCGCAGTCACGTCATTCTGCTTTATCTTAGGTGTATAAAGCAGATATTCGTTTTCGGGATAATATTGGGTAAGAATGTCGAGGGTAGTTCTGCTATGATTGCCCAACCCAGTAAAATTGCAGTAGGCTCTTTTGGCGTCAAAGGCTATTTTCATTTCAGTTCACAATGTATGGGTTAGGAGTTATATGGCAAAACAATGCTTTCCACAATTTCCTCTGGCGTTATGCTGTTCAGACAATGGAAGTCGCCATACTGGCATGGTTTGTTGCCAAATATGCTGCAAGGACGACAAGGAAGGTCTTTTTGAATGCAACGGCTCATAGGTTGCTTCCAACCAAGAAAGCCACCAAGAGGATGCGTGGCACCCCAGATGCTGTAAACAGGAGTTGAGGTAAGCGAGGCAAGGTGCATGTTACCACTATCCATGGTCAACATTGCATCCAACTGGGCTATCAAGTCCAATTCGGCTGCCATGTTGCCTAACTTCCCTACCGTCGATTCTACATGCTCATACTTCTGCTCCCACTCTTCCATCAAGGCTTTCTCTTTGTCGCCTGCCCCGAAGAGATAGACATGAACTCCCTTCCTGTTGAACAGCGAAACAACCTTCTCCATCAAATCCAATGGATAAATCTTGCCCTGATGAGCAGCAAAGGGAGCTATGCCGATAGCAGGACCATCCATCTTCCTTGAGGAAGATTTACTATCACAGAAACTGCTCAAAGAGTCACTCAGTTGCAAAGTATTGCCAGTTTCCTTTGAAGAGAGCTGTGGAGAATGATTCTTGGCGTGCTGTAAAATCCTGTCGATAGCCTTTTGATAACGTTCAAAACTCGTTTCCTGTTGCGTTTTTACTTCGGAAGTCAGAAATTGCTTTCGTGCCTTGCGGTCCTTTACAATATGGGCAGTAGGAACACCAGCCATCTTGAAACGCATTCTAAGATATTTAGTGCGTAACACGTCGTGAAGGTCGCATACATAAGTAGGATGCAGCTTCTTCAATTCCTTGTACATCTTCTCCAATCCCGCCAAACCGTGGTAGTTTCGTGGGTTGATGCCCAAGAAATGAACATTTTGTGGCAAACGCTCGAACACGCTTGCCACAAAAGGCCGGCTCACCATAGTAATCTGCATATCAGGATACTGGCGAGCCAAAGCTTCTACAATGGGCACCGTCATCAGTATGTCGCCCAAAGCAGAGAAACGAATAAGAAGAAGACTTTTCACTTCTTTCCGTAAAGCACAGGGTTTGTGCTGGGGTCGTTGTACATCTTCATCTGCTTGTACACCTTCATATACTTACGTCCAGCCTTGAAATCGTCAATAAGCTGATCGATGGCAGTTGAAAGGTCTGTGCGCTGCTGCAAGAGTACATCCAGCTTTTGCTGGCATTGTGCCTTATGCTCAGGGGTGGCATCCTCACGGTTTACCTGCTCCTGCATGTGATAGATCTTCAGCGCCAGGATGCTAAGACGGTCAACAGCCCAGGCAGGACTCTCGGTATTGATGGTAGCACCCTCCTGAGCCTTTACCTCATGATAAAGTGTATAGAAATAGCTATCAATCTGCTCCACAAGGTCGGTACGGTCCTGATTGCTCTTGTCAATGCGACGCTTCAAAGCCAATGCCTCCACAGGGTCAATCTGTGGGTCACGAATGATATCCTCAAGATGCCATTGCACCGTGTCAATCCAGTTCTTCAAGTAAAGGTCAGCCTCAATGGTGCCGGCCTGATAAGGGTTCTGGATGGGAGCATCCACATTGTCAGTCTTATGATAGTCGTCTATGACGGCCTGAAAGATGGGATTAGCGAGTTCTGTAAAATTCATTGTAAACGTATTATCTATTTTGGTTGCAAAAGTAGCATTATTTTTCGAGATGTGCAATCATAGGCATTTTTTTTTAATAAATGTTTGATACTTCATCCTTTTCAATTATCTTTGTATGCTTATTATTCACTTTATCCTAACATATCGTGTAACCAACTACCAAGAATGAGATGTTTGGAGTATAAGTATAAAGCGATACTAACGTCATTTGATTATGAAGAGAAAACTGCTTTTGTCACTTGCATTATTCGGGGCACTTTCTACAAGTGCCCAGCAGCCTGACATATCACCCTTGCCACAACAAGCAGTATGGAAAGAATATGCTTTTTCCAATGCTTCGCAATATCAGTTAATAGGGGGGGCAAAAGCTGATGCCGATGCTGTGAGCTTGCTTAAAAGGAATGTAAAAATAGCAAATGGACCTAAGTCCATACCCATCACCATTGGTGAAGTGAGCGACAAGGCATTGAAGAAATACATCGAGAAAGTGCCTGACCACAAGGAAGGCTATTTCTTGAAAATAACTCCCAAAGAAGTGATTATTGCCGGCCATGACGGAAAGGGTACCTACTATGGTGTGCAGACCTTCCTGCAAATAGTTCGGCAAAACAAAGTGATGCAGGTTGAGATACACGATTGGCCCAGCGTGGAGTGCCGTGGTGTCATCGAGGGTTTCTATGGCAACCCATGGAGCCACGAAGACCGTCTGCGCCAGTTCGACTTCTATGGCAAACAGAAAATGAATACCTACGTCTATGGTCCTAAGGACGACCCCTATCACCGAAAACATTGGCGTGAACCCTATCCAGAGGACGAAGCAGCAAAGCTGAAGGAGTTGGTGGAATGTGCCCGCAAGAATAAGGTTCAGTTCGTTTGGGCCGTACATCCCGGTGGCGACATACAATGGAACCTGGAAGACTCCATGGCCGTATGCAATAAGCTGGAGGCTATGTACAAACTTGGCGTACGATCGTTTGCCGTCTTCTTCGACGACATTTCGGGTGAAGGCAGCAAGGGTGATAAGCAAGCCGGACTCTTAAACTACGTCACAGACAATTTTGTGCGAAAGCACAAGGATGTAGAGCCTCTCATCATGTGTCCCACACAGTATAACAAGTCATGGGCGAAAGGAGACTATCTGACTACCTTGGGCGAAATGATGTACCCTGAAATCCGTATTATGTGGACAGGAAACTCAGTCGTTGACATGATTGAAATGAATGACATGGAGTGGATAAACGGACAGATCAAGCGCAAGGCATTCATCTGGCTCAACTATCCTGTCAATGACTATTGCCAGAGCCGGCTTCTGATGGGAAAGACCTATGGCAACGGACTTGATATCAATAATATGGTGAGCGGATTCTGTGCTAACCCCATGGAATATGCCGAAGCCTCTAAGGTAAGTCTTTACTCCATTGCCGACTACACATGGAACATGCCCCAGTATGATGCCCTGAGCAGTTGGAAGCGGTCGTTCACATACTTAATGCCCACAGCCAGCACAGCCTTCAGTTTGTTCTGCAATAACAACATAGACCTTGGCAAGACAGGGCATGGCTTACGCCGTGAGGGTGAATCAGAGGACTTCATCCAAATGGATGACGCAGAGAAAGTGATGTATTTCATCGACATGCAGCAATCAGCAAACCAATTACTGGCCGACAGCGTAAACCATCCCGAGATGATTGCTGAAATCAAGCCATGGGTGGAAAGTATGAGTCTGCTGGGACAAAGAGGACAGGCTGTTTGGGAAATGAATGCTGCACTTGTCGATGGCGATTCAATTACTTTCATTGGCAAGTACAAGGCACAGGCTGCCATGGAACGAAAGCAAAAGACCCTCATAAGCCGCAACTACGAGGGAAGCATCGTCAAGGCAAAACCCGTAGTGAGTGGCGATGTCATCACTCCCTGGATTAACGATAACGTGACCAACCTCATTGTGGAATATAAGAAGCAATACACCTACGGCATCGATGTTTTCCCCGTGCAGAACATTGAGGATGGCGTCTATTTCATCAAAGTAAACGGAGAGTATCTTACCGATGCAGAAGCCTCAGCCGACCGGGTGGGTGATTTCCCTGTTTTCCAAGAGAAACGCGATAAAACCAATCCACAGCGACAAGAGTGGCTTATAGAATACGAGCCCCTGACGGGCCGATACAAAATTACTAATGTGCAGGATGGTCGCTATCTGAACGAAATGGGCAGTTTCTGGCGTGATAAGGAACTGAATCCCTATGAAGCCAACTGGCATACTTTTGTGCTCACTAAGCAGAATGGCAAGTGGAGCATCCAGTGTGCCGGCAACGCCGGAAATAAATTCTTAAGCAGAAATGGCAACCGTATTGGCAACAACGATAATGAACAGTTTATCTTCGAAATCGTAAAGAACTAAGGCATAAGGTTATATAATTCAAGTTGAGCTTGCAAAAGTTGAATTATTAAAAAAGTTCTTTACATAAAACTTACATTTTCAATCCATTTTACCTGTTTTCTTCGGCATAAAAAGCTTCGGGTTAATAACGGGTTGATATCGGGTTAATATCGGGAATGTATCGGGATAAATACAAAAAATAATAATTCATTACATATAAAGGGGGACAGATACCTCACATATCTGTCC
>JAKSLO010000009.1 GCA_024401185.1 Bacteroidaceae bacterium
CATAGTTCATAGTAATTTATGCTGAACAAAATCATACAATTCTCATTGCGCAATCGTCTGGCCATTCTGGTGGCAGCCTTGCTAATCTGCATAGGTGGTGTGTACACAGCCTTGACGATGGAAGTGGATGTCTTTCCCGACCTTAATGCTCCCACCGTGGTGGTGATGACCGAGGCACGAGGCATGGCTCCCGAAGAAGTGGAACGTATCGTTACCTTCCCCATAGAGACGGCCATGAATGGTGCCACGCATGTGCGACGTGTGCGCAGCAGTAGTACCACGGGCTTCTCGTGTGTGTGGGTAGAGTTCGACTGGGGTACAGACATCTATCTTGACCGCCAGATAGTCAACGAAAAACTGGCAGAGGTAAGTACCTCGCTTCCCTCTACGGTGGGACAACCCACATTGGGGCCGCAGTCCAGCATCTTGGGCGAGGTGATGATTATCGGACTCACGGGAGGCGATCCGCAACAGCTGCGAACCCTGGCCGACTGGACGTTGCGTCCGCGTCTGCTCAGCATTGGTGGCGTGGCACAGGTCAGCGTGCAGGGAGGTGAGGAAAAGGAATATCAGGTTACCCTGCATCCCGAGCGTATGAAGTATCATGGCATCAGCGTGGATGAGGCTGTGGATGCCGTTCGTGACATGAATCAGAACGTGTCGGGAGGCGTGCTCTATGAGTATGGCAACGAGTACCTTATCCGTGGTGCCCTGGCTACCAACGATGTGGAGGAACTGGGTCAGACGGTGGTAAAGGTGGTGGACGGTTCGCCTGTTACGCTCAACGAGTTTGCCGACATCAAGGTGGGCAACAAGACACCCAAGACGGGTACTGCCTCCAATAATGCACAGCCTGCCGTGCTTCTCACCGTAGCCAAGCAGCCCAATGTATCGACAGAGGAACTGACATCGCGCCTGGACAATGCGCTGGATGAGATACAGAGACAGTTGCCCGAAGGCGTAAAGGTGGATTCGCAGATATTCCGTCAGGAACGCTTCATCGATGCCAGCATCAGCAATATCAAGGAGTCGCTCATAGAGGGTGCCATCTTTGTCATCATCGTGCTATTCCTCTTCCTGATGAATCCCCGCACCACAATCATCTCGTTGGTCAGCATCCCTGTGTCGCTGTTGGTGGGCATTCTCTCACTCCGTTACATGGGGTTGACCATCAACACCATGTCAATAGGTGGTATGGCCATTGCCATCGGTTCGTTGGTGGACGATGCCATCGTGGATGTGGAGAATGTGTATCGTCGCTTACGCGAAGTGAAAAGTGAAAAGTTAAAAGTTATCTACGAGGCTTCGCGCGAGGTGCGTATGCCCATCCTCAACTCCACGCTTATTGTCGTGGTGTGCTTCCTTCCCCTCTTCTTCCTCGATGGCATGGAGGGACGTATGCTGGCACCTCTGGGTATAGCCTTCATCGTGTCGCTCTTTGCCTCTACCATGGTGGCACTTACCCTTACGCCCGTGCTGTGCAGCTACTTCTTGCATGGTGCTGTGTCTTCAGGTTCCTCAGCCTCTTCTGATTCTGCCACCGATGTGGATGGAATGGAGTCTGGTGACGTACGTTGGATAGCCTCTCTCAAGCGTGTCTATGCCTCTATGCTTCGTCGTGCACTCTGCCATCGCAGGTCTATCCTCTCTGCAGTGGCGGTCTTTGTGGTGGTGGCGGTGGTGTTCTTCGCCAATATGGGACGTAGTTTCCTGCCCAGTTTCAATGAAGGCTCCTACACCATCAGCCTCTCTACGTTGCCAGGCATCTCACTTGAGGAGAGCGACAAGATAGGACGTCGTGCCGAACAGTTGCTGATGAGCATACCCGAGATACAGACGGTGGCACGCAAGACGGGACGTGCCGAACTGGATGAACATGCCTTCGGTGTGAATACCAGCGAGATTGAGGCACCTTTTGAACTGAAGGATCGTTCGCGTGCCGAACTTATGGCTGAGGTGCGTCAGAAGCTCTCCACGCTATCGGGCGTGAGTATTGAGATTGGGCAGCCCATCTCTCACCGCATCGATGCCATGCTGTCGGGTACGCAGGCCAACATTGCCATCAAACTCTTTGGTCAGGACCTCAACCGCATGTATCGTCTTGCCAACGAGATCAAGATGGAGATACACGATGTGGAGGGTATTGCCGATCTCAATGTGGAACAGCAGGTGGAACGTCCACAGATACGCATCTCACCTCGTCGCCATCTCATGGCTCGCTATGGTGTTACGCCCAGGCAGTTTGCCGACTATGTGAGCGTGCTGCTTGAGGGCGAGACGGTGTCGCAGGTATATGAGGGCACAATGGCCTTCGACCTTACCGTCAAGGTGGATGACGAAGACCGCAGGGGCATTGAAGACATTCGTTCCCTGATGATTGATGCCAACGGAAAGAAGATTCCACTCTCGTACATTGCCGAGATTACCTCTACCACGGGTCCCAATACCATCAATCGTGAGAATGCCCAGCGCAAGATTGTGATTTCTGCCAATGTGGAAGGACGCGACCTCCGTGGTGTGGTGAATGAGGTACAGGCACGCATCAACGAACGTGTCCACTTGCCCGAAGGCTATCACCTGGAATATGGTGGTCAGTTTGAAAGTGAGGAGTCGGCCACACGTACCTTGCTGATGGTAAGTCTGCTGAGCGTGCTCATCATCTTCCTGTTGCTCAACAATCAGTTTCATAGCATTAAGCAGAGTGCCATCGTGCTGGTCAACCTCCCCCTGGCACTCATCGGTGGCGTGTTTGCCCTGCAGATTACGGGTGGTGTGCTGAGCATTCCTGCCATCATTGGCTTCATCTCGCTCTTTGGCATTGCCACTCGTAATGGCATCTTGCTGATAGACAGATTCAACCAGACGGGCGATGTCATACAAGGTTCGCTCGACCGTATGACTCCCATCCTCATGACGGCACTCACTTCGGCCTTGGCTCTTGTGCCCTTGGCCATTGGAGGCGACCTGCCAGGCAATGAGATTCAGTCGCCTATGGCTAAGGTGATGCTGGGTGGTCTGATAAGCAGTACGCTCCTCAATATGTTTGTTGTACCGATGATGTGGAAACCTAAAAAGTAAACACGATGAAAAGACTCCTCTTTATATTTTTGTTCTCTTTTGTGCATTATGGTGTGTTTGCCGATAACCTTACGGACATGTTGCAGCACATAGAGCAGAACAACACCACGCTTCGTGCCCTTCGTGATGGGGTAGAGGTGCAGAAACTGGAGAACCACACAGGACTTACACTCGACAATCCGGAGGTGGAGTATAGTCACTACTGGAGTTCTCCTGCTTCCATGGGACCTCGCAATGACTTCTCCGTGAGTCAGAGCTTTGACTTTTCCACCCTCTTTGGCATAAAGCGAAAGACGGCTCGTTCAAAAGACCGTTTGGCTGACATCAACTATGAGGAACGCCGTTTGGAAATATGGATTGAGGCTTGTCAGGTGTTTGTCAATGTGGTGTACTACAACAAGTGCCTTGCCCAGCATCAGCGGCAGAAGGACGAGATGCAACGTGCCGTCTCGCTCTCGCAACAAGCCTTTGAGGCAGGTCGCATCAATAAGATTGATTGCAACAAGACTCGTTTGGCGTTGGCAGAGATAGCCTCGAACATTGCGGAAGAGGAGATGAATCGTGAGGAACTGCTGATGAGGCTAAGCTTTCTCAATGGGGGACAGGCTGTAGTGCTCAACGATACCGTTTACCCAAGCGCTCTGAGTGTGTCGCGAGGTGTGAAAGCCTTGACGGAAGAACGTGAGGGTGCCGAGCAACGTGTGGCAGAGAGTGAACTGAAGATGGCCCGTTCTGCCTCTGCGCCTCAACTCAAGGTGGGTTATGTTTCTGAGTTGACGCGTGAGGAGAAGTTCCGTGGTGTTACCGTGGGTATGAGTGTGCCTTTGTGGAGCAACAAAAATAATGTGAAGCGTGCCAAGGCACAGTTGGTGGCGCAGAAGAGCGAACAAGACGATGCCCTGTTTCGCTTGCAAAACGAGTACGATGCCTTGAAGCAGCGTGCAGAGCGTTTGCGTCAATATGCCCAAACACTCTTGGGCAATGTTCCCGTCCTTTCATCGGCTACAGTATTGCATAATGCCTTCCAGCGTGGCGATATCTCGGCTCTCGACTATTACATCGAACTCACAGCCGACTATGAACTCCTTCACAAAGCCTTGCAAGCCGAGCGCGACTATCAGATGGCATTGGCGCAACTGGCATGGTTCTGACATCAGACAATCAATGACAGCCTTTGTGAGAGTCAGTATTTAGTCTGTATTTATTTCGATGTTTACTGCAAGAAAGCCATACAACACCATAACCGTCCATAGTCTTTGTATCAGAAGTGTGTCATTTTGATTTTTGGTACAAAATGATAGTTAATAGTATATATAATAGATAGTTATGGTGTATCAAGCCTGATACAGACGAAGTGTATCACATGGGGTTTCTGTTTCAGTCTTGATACAGGTCAATTGCCAGATAATGTGATAATTACATATTGTTTTGTATCAATACGGAAATGATACACTTGAGGGACGGCAGAAACAAACAATACACCGTGGCCAAGATGCCGGAGGACAATGAACCACACACACGACATTGCAGATGTTATACTCGGCATTGCCGGAAATGAAAAGCCGCTTATAGCACATGCGTAAGCAGATGTGCAAATACCTTGGTTGTGGTTGCCAGTTTCGTAACAGTAAACATCATGTTTAGCAATCCTAAGTATTATCTTTAGACACCCTAAGTATTATGTTTTTGAACGCAAAGAACTTCCTGAGCGACAGCAATCGCTTGGCATCCCGATAGGTGACGCTTCGCACAAAGCGCGGAAGAACTTCCTTTAAATTCTTAGCTCCCGAATACAGAAGTATGCGGAGCATGCGAAAGTTAAATGTTCAATTAATCGGTACTACCTTTATGTCCTGATTCGGAAGCTACTTGTATGAACTTGTCGAGCAGAGGCACCAGGGCTTGTAGTTCCTCCACGCTCATGCCTTTGTCCACAATCTCTCGTGCCAGACAGTTGGGCACTTCCTTGATTTGTTCTTCCATCTTCTTGGCTTCGTTTGTAAGCGATATGATGCGCTGACGGGAGTCCGCTTGACTCTTCTGACGCACAATTAAACCTTGCTTCTCCATGCGTTGGAGTAGGGGAGTCACGGTGTTGGTCTCCAGCATCAGGCGTTCGGTAATGTCGCTGATGATACGGTTGTCCTGTTCCCACAAAAGCATCAGTACCAGGTATTGTGGATAGGTGATGCCATGCTCCTTGAAGAAGGGAGTATAGTTAGCAGTAACCAGTCGTGCTGCCGTGTATAGCCGGAAGCACAACTGGTTATCAAGTTTCAATTGAGGGTATGCCATGCGTTATTTCTTAAGGTTATACTTTTCGCACACAGCCTTGCGGTCTTCCTCGCTCAGCGAGCCGAGGTACCCTTTCCATCCGGGACAGAAGCTGATGTGCCAGCGCCAGAAGCGTCCCATCAACGATTTGGGGTTCTTGTCATATTTAGCGCGAAACTTACAGTTAGCGCATGGTTTTTCTTTGTTTGATGCCATTTTATTGCTTTTTGGGTTTTCTTTTTTCTCTCCACCAGTTCTTAATGCGTTTCATCCCTTCCACGCCTACAATCGCGATTCGTCCAAAGTTTATGGGCAGTAAAAAACGGATTCCGGCTGCAAATTATCCTTTTGCTGTCATCCGCACCTACAATTGGCTTTATCAATTTGGTTTAGGCGAATGAGGGTTATTCCTTCCCACATTGCGGGCAAACGCCCTTGATGATGTACTCGGCATCTTGCATGGCAAAACCTTCGGGAAGATTGACCAGTGGGATGGTGTAGTCTTCCAGGCAGTAGGTTTTACCGCATCGGATGCAGGTAAAGTGTATGTGGTTGAGATGATGGTCGTGGTCAGAACACCTGCACACGCAATACTTCTGGTAGCCAGTGCCATCGTTGATTTCGTGCAGCATCTCGTGTTCCACAAACAGTCGCAGGGCACGGAAGATGCTGCTGCGGTCCATGTGTGGCAGCAGTTCTTCCAGGTCGTTGAGCGTGAACGTCTTCTTCTGTCTGGCACATTGTTGCCAAACCAGTATGCGTACCGACGTGGGTTTCACGCCATGTTCTTGCAAGTGTTCCTCTATGCTTTCCATCTTTTATGCTTGTTGCAGGTTTCACACGTCCAGCGCAGCATGGTAGCCCTCGTATATGGCCTTGGTGATGTTGGCAGGACGTAGGCAGTCGCCCACTTCGCGCACAAACGGTGCCGAGTATCTCAGTGCTTCGGCATCGGCGCGGTTGGCACGCTGTCCCAGGGCGCAGATAACCGTCTTTCCGGGTACGAGAACCTCGTTGCCATCCTTGTCCTGGCAAAGCACACCGTCGGCAGTCACCTTCAGTCCCTTGTATTCTGTGTGGGCTGTGGTGTATTCTGCCACCTTGCGCATCAAGATGGGACGGTTTCGTATGTTGCAGTCAGGAGCCAGCGTGTCGCGCATCTCCACAAGATGCACCTGCTTGCCCTCCATGCCCAGGTGTACGGCACATTCGCAACCAGCCAGACCACCACCCAGCACAACCACGGTGTCGCCCACCTTCTCCTTCTCCAAGTAGTAGTTGTTCACCACCACCACATTCTCGCCGTCGATGCCGGGGATGGGAGGCACGAGTGGGGTAGAGCCCACGGCCAGAATCAAGGCGTCGGGTTGCTCTTGCTCCACATATTCGGGGGTGACGGTGGTGTTGAGGCGAATCTCCACACCCTCGTCGTGTGCCTGACGCTCCAGTACTACGCCCAGCATATACATCTCATATTTAAAGGGAATGGCTTGTTCCGACTTGAGGATGCCACCCACGCGGTCACTCTTCTCGCAGAGTATTACCTTGTGGCCACGCTGGGCAGCTGTGATGGCAGCCTTCAGTCCGGCCACGCCAGCACCCACCACCATCACCTTCTTGCTGCGGGTGGCAGGAGTCACATCCGTTCCCTCTATCTCACGTCCGATGAGTGGGTTCACGGCGCATCGGCGAGTAAAGGTGACGGGGCGCTCGGCCATGCAGGTGTAGCAGCGCAGACAGCGCACGATGCGGTCTTCCTGTCCTGCCATCACCTTCTGTGGCAGATAGGGGTCGGCCAGCAACTGACGTCCCATATACACCACGTCGGCCTTGCCCTCGGCAATAATCTGCTCACATTGCTCAGGGTCACTCAGTCCGCCAATGGTGGCTACTGGTTTGCTGACGTGCTTCTTAATCTCGGCAGCCAGCCACACGTTCACACCATGAGGGTCGAACATGGGTGGGGTGGTGTTGAAGAAACCAAACTGATATGAACCGGCCGACACATGAATCAGATCGACAAGGTCTTCCAGTGCATGAGCTATCTTGCATCCATCTTCAATGCCGTAGCCACCCTCGAAGAGTTCGCTACCGCTCAGACGCAGTTCTATGGGGAATCCGTCGCCAACAGCCTTACGCACGGAGGTCAGCACCTCACGGGCAAAGCGGATGCGGTTCTCCAGACTGCCTCCATATTCATCCTCGCGGTGATTCTGGTAGGGTGAAAGGAACTGGTGGATGAGCCAACCGTGTCCGGCATGCACCATGATCATCTCATATCCGGCACGCTTGCACAGCGCGGCATTCTCGCCGTATGCCTTCACGATGTCGGCAATCTGCTCCTTCGACAAGGCTTTTACCGGACGGCCGTCTGGACGAGTGCCGTCGCTCGGTCCCCACTGGCACAGGCTTGCCTTCTTGTTCTTGTCCGACATGTAGGTGCCGGCATACTGGCCAGAGTGCGACAGTTCGATGCTGGGCACGGCACCATGGCGACGTATGGCATCGGCCACAAAGGTGTGCGAGGCAAGGCAACCCACCGTTTCGAGGTTGAGGTGCAGCATGTGGCTGCCGTCGGTCTCGGGGTGCACCACCAGTTCGCTCACCGTCACAGCAGCGGCTCCACCCTTGGCGCGCAATTCATAGAAGCCTTGCGTGCGCGGACCGGGACAGCAGTCGGCGGTAATGTCGGTAGCTCCCATAGGAGCCGAGAAGATGCGGTTGCGAAAGATAACACGACCCAGTTGGATGGGACTGTTCAGATGAGGATATTTGTTTTTCATAAGTTTCTCTTTTTTGTGAATTACAAAGCGAAGTTACGAAAAAAAAATGATAACAGATAATAGTTGAATGACATTTTTGTCATTCTAACGAAAAAGTATGCCGAAATGGCTGATTATCTGTCAAAAAGTCATAATTTTTCACATTGGCTTCGCTATTGCGATGCCATAAGTGAGAACAATAAACCATTCATACATTCTTCTCTCGCCCACACCATGGGAGGTTGCAATGAAGGCTCGGAGCCATCCGCAAAAACTCTTTTGGGGAGAGAGGAGAGGAAAGAAACGAAAGAAACAACAAATAAATCCCACAATTATGAACATGCAAAGTCAAAACAACCACGGCGCACAGCAGTATGAGAACCTGCAGCGCTTTGCCCGCAACCTTGTAGCGGATGCACGAAATGGAAAACTGGACCCTGTGATTGGACGTGATGATGAGATTCGTCGCGTGTTGCAGATCCTGTCGCGCAGAACCAAGAACAACCCAATCTTGATAGGTGAGCCCGGTACGGGTAAGACCGCCATTGTGGAAGGACTGGCACACCGCATCCTCCGTGGCGACGTACCCGAGAACCTCAAGGGTAAGCAACTCTATTCGCTCGATATGGGCGCGCTGATTGCCGGTGCCAAGTATCAGGGCGAGTTTGAGGAGCGCCTCAAGGGAGTCATCAAGGATGTGACCAGCAGCGAAGGCAACATCGTGCTCTTCATCGACGAGATACACACCCTCGTGGGAGCTGGTCAGGGACAGGGTGCCATGGATGCTGCCAATATCCTGAAGCCTGCTCTGGCACGTGGCGAGTTGCGCAGCATCGGTGCCACCACTCTCGACGAGTATCAGAAGTATTTCGAGAAGGACAAGGCCCTGGAGCGACGCTTCCAGAGTGTCATGGTGGACGAGCCCGACACGCTGGCCAGCATCAGCATACTGCGTGGACTGAAGGAACGCTATGAGCAGCACCACCGTGTGCGCATCCAGGATGATGCCATCATCGCTGCCGTAGAACTCAGTAACCGATACATCACCGAACGATTCCTTCCCGACAAGGCCATCGACCTCATGGATGAGGCTGCTGCCAAACTGCGTATGGAGCGTGACTCCGTGCCCGAGGAACTTGACGAACTGTCACGCCGACTCAAGCAACTGGAGATTGAGCGCGAAGCCATCAAGCGTGAGAACGACCAGCCTAAGCTTGAGCAGCTTAACAAGGAAATCGATGAGCTGAAAGCCAAGGAGAACGTCATGCGCCAGCAATGGGAGGCAGAGAAGGGACAGGCTGAGCGTATTCAGCTCATCAAGGACCAGCAGCAGCAACTCAAGCGCCAGGCAGAGCAATGTGAACGCGACGGCGATTATGCCAAGGTGGCTGAGATACGCTACTCACGTCTGCCAGCACTCGACAAGGAACTGGAGCAGTTCAAGGCTTCCGAGCAACAGGAGAAGATGATTCGTGAGGAGGTGACTGCCGACGATATAGCCGATGTGGTGAGCCGCTGGACGGGTATTCCCGTGAGCCGTATGCAGACTTCCGAACGTGAGAAGTTGCTGCATCTGGAAGAGGAACTTCACAGACGTGTAGTAGGTCAGGAAGAGGCTATCCAAGCCGTGAGCGATGCCGTGCGCCGCAGCCGTGCCGGTTTGCAGGACAACAAGCGTCCCATTGGCTCCTTCATCTTCCTGGGTTCAACGGGAGTGGGCAAAACGGAACTGGCAAAGGCATTGGCCGAGTACCTCTTTGATGACGAGACCATGATGACGCGTATCGACATGAGCGAGTACCAGGAGAAGTTCAGCGTAACGCGCCTCATTGGAGCGCCTCCAGGATACGTAGGTTACGAGGAGGGTGGACAGCTCACCGAGGCAGTACGTCGCAAGCCCTATCAGGTGGTGCTCTTTGATGAAATCGAGAAGGCACATCCCGATGTGTTCAACACCTTGCTGCAAGTGCTCGATGATGGTCGTCTGACCGACTCTAAGGGGCGTCTTGTCAACTTCAAGAACACCATCATCATCATGACGAGCAACTTGATAACCAACGAAAAGGAGGGTGAGGGCAAGATGCGCGAACTGCTTATCCAGCGTGGCATCCGTCCCGAGTTCCTCAACCGTATCGACGAGATCATCATGTTCCATCCCTTGAACTGGGGTGAGATCAAGCAGATTGTGCGTTTGCAGATTGATGGTGTACAGAAGATGCTGCAGCAGAATGGCATCCGTCTTACGCTCACCGATGAGGCCATCGACCTCCTTGCCAACGAGGGGTATGATCCCGACTTTGGCGCACGTCCCGTGAAGCGTGCCATCCAGCGTATGTTGCTCAACGACCTTTCCAAGGCTCTGCTTTCCGGCAGCATTGGCAACACACTCCCTATCCAGGTCGAGGTGGAGGACGGAAAGCTCACTTTCCACAACGAAGCTTTAGGAGATAAAGGAAGTTGTCGCTTCGCTTAACTTCGGGGAAGTTATCGCTTCGCTTGGGAAGTTAAAGGAAGTTATCGCTTCGCTTAACTTCGGGGAAGTTATCGCTTCGCTTAACTTCCTACCACCAAGGTGGGAAACTTAAATTCGTGCAATAAAAAACATCTTCGTTTGCTAATTTCACAAAAAGTGCTTATCTTTGCACGGACAAACGAATAATCTAAGTAAGTGGACTAAATCGGTTCACTTGCTTAGTCGTTTTAAAACAGTTTTGATCAGTTACTTAATATTAGTTGTGATTATGAAGAAGTCAATGAGCATAGTGCTCTTGATGCTGCTGACCTTGGGGGCATCGGCACAGAAGAAGGCAAAGCAAGATGGAGTGATGACAAAGCAGAATGGACAGTACGTGGTGAACACCACCACGCTGTGCCAGGCCAAAGGCTTCAAGGACATCACCCCACTCAAGGTGACGTTCAACAAGGAGGTTATTGTCAAGGTGGAGGCATTGCCCAATAAGGAGACACCCAGCTTCTTTGATCGCATCACCAAGGAGTTGCTTCCCAAGTATGAGTTGCTGAAAATCAGCGAACAGGATAAGGTCGATGCCGTGTCGGGAGCCACAATGAGCAGCCGTGCCGTAAAGGCAAACGTGAAGGCTGCCTGCGATTATTACAAGGCTAACAAGGCTAAAAAATAGTACGCAGAGATTGTACGAACGTAGAAAAAGCGGATGAAACATGGCTGCACACAACGATGAGATGAACCTGGCCTGGCAGTTTGTGGAGGGCACCGACGTATCGGTGTTCCTCACGGGTCGTGCCGGTACGGGCAAGACGACTTTTCTGCGCCGCATCAAGGAACTGGCACCCAAGCGAATGGTGGTGGTGGCACCTACGGGTGTGGCAGCCATCAACGCACGTGGAGCCACGATTCATTCATTTTTCCAGTTGGCACCAGGCATCCATATTCCTGGCATGGTAGAGGTCGGCAAGAGTCGTTTCTACCAGATGAGTAAGGATAAGAAGAACATACTGCGTTCCATGGACCTCCTCATTATTGATGAGATCTCAATGGTGCGCTGCGACTTGCTCGATGCCATCGACGGCGTGCTGCGCAAGTACAAGGACCGCAACAAACCCTTTGGCGGTGTGCAGCTGTTGCTCATCGGTGACCTTCAACAGTTGGCTCCTGTAGCCGACGATAAGGAGTGGGAGGCGCTATCGCCTTACTATGATACACCTTACTTCTTCAGTTCACACGCCTTGCAGCAGATTCAGTATGTCACCATCGAATTGCAGCACATCTACCGCCAGAGCGACAGTAACTTTGTGGACCTCCTGGGAAAGATACGTGAACACCGCATCGACGAGGACGTGGTCAGACAACTCAATGCCCGACATATTCCTAATTTCGTACCTAAGGATGGGGAAGGCTGGATTCGCCTCACCACCCATAACTACATGTCGCAGCGCTACAACGAGCAGCGTCTGGCTGTGCTGACGGGCGACCTGAAACTCTTCGATGCGGAGATAAAGGATAATTTCCCGGAGAATAACTTCCCGGCCGAGAAGCAGTTGGGTTTGAAGGTGGGGGCACAGGTGATGTTCCTGAAGAACGACCCTTCGCCCGATCACCTTTACTACAACGGCAAGATAGGTGTGGTGACCAATCTCTCGTTTGGTGAGGTCAAGGTGCTTTGCCAAGGCGAGGAGCACCCCATCACGGTGCCCAAGATGACGTGGGAGAACACTCACTACGTCATTGATGAAGAGACCAAAGAGATAAAGGAGGAGGTGGATGGCACCTTTACGCAGTATCCCTTGCGACTGGCATGGTCCATTACCGTGCACAAGAGTCAGGGTCTGACGTTCGACCATGCTGTGCTCGACATCAACAGCGCTTTTGCCCACGGACAGGTGTATGTGGCGTTGAGCCGTTGCCGCAGTCTTGAGGGACTCGTCCTGGCACGTCCCCTGCAAGTGGCTTCGCTGAAGAACGACGAGCAGGTAGATGCTTTCATCGCCAAGGAACTGCAGGCGGCACAGCATGCGCGTGGCAAACTGGATGAGATGCGTTATGCCTATTTCACTACCTTGCTCAACGAACTCTTCAGCGTGCGGCAGTTTGGACCCGACTTCAACTACTTTGTGCGTGTGGTCGATGAGCATCTCTACCATCAGCAACCACAGTTTCTCAGCATGCTGAAAGAGCGACAGGGAAGGTTAGCCAACGAGGTAGTGGCGGTGATGGAAAAATTCCAACATCAATGTGCCCAGATATTGCAAGGCATACGTGGCAGCGTGACGCCCACAGCCTATGCCAGCGACCCGCATCTGCAGGAACGTGTCAAGGCGGCTGCCAACTATTTCGTGGAACGTCTTACCGAGATTTTTGTACCCGTGCTCAATGGTGCCAAGATAACCATAGGCAACCAGCAGGTGAAGAAGCAATACACGAATGCCCTGGAGGCCATGATGCAGAGCTACAAGAGCAAGATGGCCACGATGCGCACTTGTGCCAACGAGGGCTTTACTATAAAAACCTATCTTAAGAGCAAGGCCACATCAATGGTGGAGGACGATGCTGCGGGAAAGAAGAAAAAGTCAACACGTTCGTCGGCATCCACCAGCAAGCCTGTCAGACGGCCTTATGCTCAATCTTCAGCATCAAATGGAGTGTCCGAGAGTCCGCTGGGACCCGACTCTCCTGAAGGAACCGAACAGAAGCCTGCTTGGAAATGGTATTGGAAGAAGTAGAAACGAATGCGAACAAAGGACGAACTTTTTGGACTGCTGCGTGATGGTGGCACCATGACCCGTGGCGAGAAGGTGCGCTTGGTGAGCATGCTGAGTGTGCCTGCCATGCTGGCACAGCTGAGCAGTATCATCATGCAGTATATTGATGCCATGATGGTAGGACGCATCAGCGCTTCTGCCTCAGCCAGCATCGGACTGGTCAGCACCACTACATGGCTCTTTGGCGGTCTGTGCGTGTCCATCGGTACGGGCTTCTCTGTGCTTGTGGCTCATCATTTCGGAGCTAAGGAGTATGGACGTGCCCGCGATGTGCTGCGTCAGTCGCTGTTGCTCTGCCTCGGTTTTTCTTTGATCATCAGTCTGTTCTGCGTGAGCATACATGGGGTGCTTCCCGTGTGGTTAGGCGGCCAGGGTGAGGTGGTGGATCAAGCCAGCAACTACTTCCTGATATGGGCTCTCACAGTTCCTGTCATGCAGATGTATCACCTCTCTAATGGTATGCTGCGCTGTTCGGGCAATATGACCGTTCCGATGATACTGGGCATACTGATGTGCGTGCTCGATGTGGTCTTCAACTGCATCTTCATCCCACGCTGGGGTGTCACGGGTGCAGCACTTGCCACTTCGCTGGCAGCCGTGGTGTGCGCCTCATCCAGCATGGCTTATCTGCTGGGATGGAGCAAGGAACTGAAACTTGTGGGGCATCCGGGACGTCTGCGTCTGGAGTGGGACATCCTCAAGCGTTCGCTCCGCATCAGTCTGCCCATGGTGGTAGAGCATGCCGTGTTCTGCGGTGCACAGGTTGTGAGCACCCTCATCGTGGCACCTTTGGGCACCGTGGCCATTGCGGCCAATACCATCGGCATCACCGTGGAGAGCCTGTGCTACATGCCTGGCTACGGCATAGGCGAGGCTGCCACCACCCTGGTGGGACAGAGTGTGGGGGCTAAGCGTTACGACCTCATACGCAGCTTCTCCATACTCACCGTGTCGCTGGGTATGGCGGTGATGACCTTGTTGGGCATTGTCATGTACGTCTTTGCCCCTGAACTGATGGCTTTCATGAGCATCGACCCCGACGTGCAGCGTGTGGGAGCCGAGGCCTTGCGCATAGAGGCGTATGCCGAACCCATGTATGCTGCCTCCATCGTGGCATACGGCGTGTTTGTAGGCGTGGGCGATACACTCATCCCATGTGTCATGAATCTGTGTAGCATCTGGATGGTGCGCATCCCCTTGGCATGGTTCCTTGCCTCTCGCATGGGACTTCCAGGTGTGTGGATGGCCATGTGTATTGAACTTTGTGTGCGTGGCATTATCTTCCTTATAAGGTTGAGGCTTAAGAAACCTAAAAAACATTAGCGGATTGTCCGTTGTCGAAAAAACAATGATTATGAAAAAGATAGAAAATCAAGAGTTTGGTGGCGAGCGTCCACTGTATTGCGAACATGACCTGGAACTGCGTGGAGTCACCATTCATGTGGGAGAGTCGTCGTTGAAGGAAACATCGAACATCGATGCGGAAGACTGTACCTTTGAGGGGAAGTATGTCTTCTGGGAGTGTCGTGGTTTTAGTACCCGTAATTGCCTGTACAAGTCGAGCGCACGTTCCTCGTTGTGGTACAGCGAGCGTGGCGAACTGCTCAACTGCAAGGTGGAAGCTCCCAAGATGTTCCGTCGCATGAGTGGCATCAAGATCAGCAACTGTGTCTTTAGTGATGCACAAGAGACGCTGTGGGACTGTCGCGACGTCAACATCAAGGATACCCGCATCGAGAATGCCGACTATCTGGGTATGCACACCGACGACGTGGTGATTGACAACCTGCACCTGGAAGGCAATTATTCGTTCCAGTACTCCAAGAACGTAGTCATCCGCAACAGTTTGCTCAACTCCAAGGATTCACTCTGGGAGAGCGAGAACGTCACCATCTACGACAGCGAGATTAACGGTGAGTACCTGGGATGGTATGCCAAGAACCTCAAGCTTGTACGTTGTCACATCACCGGCGAACAGCCCCTGTGCTACTGCGAGAATCTCATCATGGAGGATTGCACCATGGGCAGTGATGCTAATCTGGCATTCGAGTACTGTACCATCCAGGCCACTATCAAGGGCGATGTGCATAGCATCAAGAATCCCACCAGTGGCTCCATTCGCGTTGAGGGCAGGGTAGGCGAGATCATCATCGATGAGAATCAGAAGGCTCCTGCCAACGCAGAGATAGTGGCTAACTCATAGCAGAGGTTCCAATCTTGTCAGTAATTCGTTTGATACATACCCCGCACACATCGTGCATTGAAGTGTGCTATGCCGTCAAGGCAGATGGCCCTTTCCTGTATCTTTGCCATCTGTCCAGCCATCGCATGCTCGGGGCACTCGATGCCTTGTGGCACGACTATGTGTCATGGGATGCCACGCGCTATGTGGCAGAAGACCCTTTGCTCTTTGAGATTGCTCATGGTGAAAAGTCGGAATCCTTGAGCGAGGAGGCCTCCCGCCTCATCCATGACATTCACAGTCGTCTTGTCAGTTTGCAACGTCTGGGCGTAAACCTGCGTACCGTTCGTGAAGCGCTCTTGCAGTATCAGGCACCCAGTCGCATACAGGTGAAGTCCGACAATCGCATTCTGCTCCAGGACTATGCCGACATGGAGGTCCCCCTCACCCCTCTCTGCAAGGCACTCTATCTGTTTTTCCTTCAGCACCCTGAGGGTGTCACGCTCAAGCAGATGTCATGCTATCGCGACGAACTGCTCGTTTTGTATCAGCGTTTTGCTCCAGGCATCAATCCACAGCGTCGCCAGTCTCATATCGACTCCCTTGTGTCACCCCTCAGCAACTCACTCCACGAGAAGCTCTCTCTCATTCGCCGCACCTTTTCCCACCTCCTTGACGAGTCCCTTTTGCCCTTCTATGTAATCACGGGCCAAAAGGGTGGGGTGTATAGCCTGCAGCATGTGGCTCCCTCTTGTTAGCTTTTGTCATCTTTTTTTCTTCGTCCTATAGTACTCCCGATATTAACCCGATATCAACCCGTTATTAACCCGTTACTTTCCCGAAGGATTTCAACCCGATAAAAATGGGTGTTTTGGGGTGTTTTGGCCTTGTGTGTGTCAAGAAAAACGAACGTCATCTGACTGTCAAAAGCAAACAGAACAAAGCTAATTCGAGGAGATTCTGGAAATTTGTGGCCAATAATGCGTGCAATTCGAAATAAAAGCCTATCTTTGCAGGGTATCTCTGCTTCTCTGTGCTCCAAATGAAAAAGAACGCTGCCTTTTTGTGGATGACTTATAAAATAACTTCCAAAAAGTTTTTTTATCTCAGTGGAAAACGTTAACTTCGCCATCGAAAACAAATTGTCAGCGATGCGAATACCCCGCAAATTGCCTATCGGCATACAAGATTTTGAAAGTCTGCGCAAGGATGGCTATGTCTATGTGGACAAGACCGAGCAGATAAACCGTCTTATCAGTATGGGACGGTATTACTTCTTGTCACGTCCACGCAGATTTGGCAAGTCGCTGCTGATGACCACCATACATGCTTTGTATTCGGGTAAGAAGGAATTGTTCGACGGTACAATAGGATCACGCCTCTCTATTGCTGATGACGAGACTTTCACATGGGTCAAGCATCCCGTTATGCATCTGGATTTGAATACGAATAGCTATGACTCGGCAGATGTACTTTGTAAGAAGCTGAATGACTCGCTCGAACAGTGGGAAGAGGAGTACGAATGCCCTGCCAAGGATGTTCCTTTTGGAATGCGTTTTGAGCATGTCATACAAGCTGCCTATAACAAAACCGGTCAGCGAGTTGTCATCCTTGTTGATGAGTATGATAAACCTATGCTGCAGGCTATTGCAGACAGTGCCTTGCAAGATGAGTTCCGAAGCATACTGAAAGGTTTCTACGGAGCGCTTAAGTCAAAAGACGGGTGCATTAAGTTTGCCCTTCTCACAGGTGTCACTAAGTTCGGAAAAATCAGCGTGTCCAGCGATTTGAACAACCTGAATGACATCTCTATGGATGCTCGTTTTTGGGACATCTGTGGTTTGAGCGAGAAAGAACTCGTGGAGAACTTTCCTCAGGAGATAATGGAACTTGCAAAAGCCAGCAACATCGATACGGATAAGTGTATTGAGGAACTTCGTGCTCGTTATGACGGATATCATTTTCACCATGCTTCGAAAGGCGTGTATAATCCGTTCAGTGTATTAAGCACCTTGATGAAAAGGGAGTTTGGGAGTTATTGGTTTGAAACCGGCACGCCTACCTATTTGGCAGAACTACTAAAGACCTATGACTACAACTTGCAGGAAATGTCTCAGGTTGTGACGGATGCAGACACACTCAATAGTATCGACTCTAACAAGAATCCCATTTCCGTCATCTACCAAAGTGGGTATTTGACGATAAAGAGTTTTGATGCCCGATTCCAAACCTATACGTTAGGTTTCCCTAATATGGAAGTTGAGGATGGTTTCCTGCGTTTTCTGTTGCCTCGATACACATCGGTAACTGAAGGAAAAACAAGTTTTAGCATCCAGCAGTTTGTTACGGATGTGGAGAATGGAAATACAGAAAAATTCCTTCTCCGACTGAAGTCTCTCTTTTCTGATACCCCTTATGAACTCATCAAGGATTTAGAAAACCACTATCAGAATGTCATCTGGTTGGTATCTAAGTTGATGGGGTTCTATGTTAAGGCCGAGTACCACACAAGTGAGGGGCGTATCGACCTGTTGCTGCAGACGTCTCGTTATTGTTATGTGATGGAATTTAAACTGGATGGCTCTGCCGAGGAAGCATTGCAGCAGATTAGCGACAAGCATTACACTTTGCCCTTTGAAACAAATTGTCAGCAAATCATCCGCATTGGTCTGAACTTCGACAGCAAGACACGTAACATAGGGCAATACCTCATTGGTAGAATCAGCTAACTGAACTTTCCCACCCTTGAGTTGTAAGAAAAAAAACGAAATACACCCCTTGTACTTGATGCTATGTCTCTTCGAGCCATTGATGCTAAGCCATTGTGATTTTCCTTGTGAGCCCCCTTTGGGATGCTCCCAGAAAATCCCAATACCTTAACATCACCCTACCGGGTTAGCATCAATCTCAAGGCGATAAGCCACAAAAACCTTTCATCAGTACACTATTCACTAACTATGCACTATTCACTAACTATGCACTATGAACTATGCACTATGAACCATGCAGCATAACGCAAAAAGACGCAGAAGAAAACACCACACTCATTTTCCTAACCAGCATTTGCTCAACCCAATAGTATTTAGTAACTTTGCACTTGTAAAGAGAAGAAACGCCCCATGACTATCTGTTGTCCTACTGTTCGCCTACTGTTCACCTACTGTTCGCCTACTGTTCACCTACTGTTCGCCTACTGTTCACCTACATCCGACCTTTTACACATGATTAATCCAGGTAGCCAATACATAACGCCTAACAAAACAGAGAACAAGTTATCATACTTACGATGTCTAAATATCATACTTACGATGTGTAAAGATAATGCTTAGGACTGTTAAACATGATTCTTAGCCCTTACAGATGATTGCTGCTTGCATATCAACAACATTATTTTAACATCACTCTTATTCCCCCTTGGGGACTACTTTTCCGTTAATCTTTCTTAATGTACAAGCCTTGTTCTTGTACATTTCTTCTTCGTTTTTTTAAAGCATCTTATCTTTGCAAAAAAGTTCAAAACCCCACGCCGATGCTTTTTTATTATTGTTTTTATTATTTTTTTGCAAATAATTTTGTATTATGTTAAAAAAAGCATATATTTGCAAAGCTTGAAGCTACTTATGCGCAGAAGTGGTTGGAAAGTCGCGAGGCAAAGCGGTGCCCGCAGTCTCCCAGCCAGCATAATGTAGGCAGAAAGCAGACATAATAAGAAAGCGTACTTGACGCTTTGTTCATGGCCCTTGAAACCTAGGAAATTTCAAAATGCTATCATGAACATTGCAACGAGAGTGCTCACACGTCAAATAGTGTGCCAAGCGAGTTCATGGTATCTGCAGGTGCAGATACTATGTCCTCGTAGCAAACACATATCGGCGTGGGGTCTTGAGTTGCTCGTTCCTATAGCATGGGTTTTCCTAGGACCTAGAGGGCGGAACGAGTGGCGAGATAGACCCCACGCTTTTTTTGCGTGTTGCTTCTTTTACTTTGCTATCAAATTAATTATTATACTGTTTAATTATGAAAAGGATTAGATTTTTCTTTCTTTCGGTACTGATGTTGGTGGCATCACTACCCATGATGGCGTACGAGGATTGGACGTCAACAAATGCTAAAGATGATGAAACGACGAGTAATGAATGGAATCTGTCTGTAAAAAGTGGACAGTATATTGTCTTCGATTACGATGTCTCGGAGTCTTCTGATCTCGAGAGGACGTATTGTTATTTAAGAGCTTACTTTAATGGCAATAGTAGCAGCAATATGATATACTATTATAGCAATGCCTATTTGAGCTCCAATACTGTTGTATATAAGAGTTCCACTACTGGAAACTTCAAATTAAAAATTGAGTTCCATTCGGATTCCTCTTCACGAACTGCTAAAATCACAAATGTGAAGGTGGTTGATGCACTGCCCGACCTGAAGAGTATAAGTGCACCCGATGGTTCTGTGGGTGTGACAACTGTTCGTAGTTGCTCTTATGTTCTTTGTCCAGAGTACATGAATTGTACCCCTTCTATTCAGTATGTATGGAGCTCTTCCAATACAAGCGTGGCATCCTTCTCCAGTTCTACATCATCATCGTTAACTGGTAAAGCAAAGGGTAAGACCACCGTTACCGTTAAGGCTACTTACAATGGGAAGACAGTTACCGGTACAGCTAATTACAAGGTGGTAGAAACTGAAAAGATTGAACTCAAGGATCGTTATGTAGGTACTTCAGGAGAAAGTAATTATAGTTACCCTGTCAGTAGTTCTGTAACCCCTTCTGCAGCTTCTTATAATTTCGATTGGAAATCGTCAGATGAGTCTGTTGCAACAATTTATAGCAATGGTTATGTGATAGGCCATAAAGAAGGTAAGGCTACTATTACCGCTACAGCAAAAGATGGTTCTGGTGTAAGTGGTAGCTGTGAGGTAACTGTAATTGATGGCTATTCGGTTAATTCTTATCATGGGTATGGTGATAAGTCGAATGGTATTGATATAAAATATGTGCAGTCTTCTTCAAGTGATCCATGGGATAAATGGGTGTATTTCAAAAGAAATGGTGAACTGTACTATGAAATCTCCACTGATTGGATGGATAATTACGAGAACAGCTATACTTATGGTTGTGTAGGTCAGAATGGAAACTTGAAGTATGTATTTAGTTCTGAAGGATATACACAGCTACAATACGGATTACTTTTTGGAGGCTCTCAACTTCCTTCTATGACTGTAACATTGGATGGTGCAACCATTTTTACACCATCTGAAAGTTATAGCTATGATGGAAATTGCTATCAAAATTATACTTTTGGTGATGGCACAAGTGTATGGAGCACGAATGGCGATCAGAATTGGGTGGTTACACCTGGCAACCACGTGTTGGAGTTCTCATTTTCTCATGTCAATTCATCAGACAGAAACTTCGTGTGTCTTAGGAGTCTTTATTTTAGTGGAAAGAGTGTAAAACAGACATGGGATGAAATTGCTGCGGAGAACAAAGTGGCCATGGAACATATCACGGTTCTGCGTGAAGGTACTCTTGGTGGTGAAGCCTTGAAACTCCACGAAAACTTCACGGATTTCACAGGACTTAGCATTACAGGTCCTTTGGATGATTATGATTGGAGAACCCTTCGTGAAATGACCAATTTACGCTGCTTGGACTTGAGTGAAGCGATAGAGGATGAATATCCCAATATTAGCCTTAGTCAGATCAAGGCTGTAAAGCTGTCAAAGCATGTAGCCGAAATCAATCGTAATCCTTTTGATAATGCTGGATATTACTATGTACCAGATGAAGTTAAATCGATAAGTGCCCAGCCTTTGAGGAATTCAAATCTTGTATTCTTCATGGATGGTGCAAAGGGTGTTGAGAAGATTGCAGAACGTGCATTTGAAGGTAGCAATCTTGGTGGTGCATACTCATTGCCTAATCTTAAGTCCGTACCCAGTAGAGCATTTATGGATTGCAAATACTTGTCGGACTTGACTTTGGCAAAGGCTACGGAGATAGGTGATTCTGCTTTTGCAAAGAGTGCATCGTTGGTTAGTGTGGATGCCCCTGTTGCTACAAAGATTGGTGCATACTCTTTCTATAAAACGAATGTAAAAGAGGCAAAATTTCCTAAAGTGGAGAGTGTGGGAAGATATGCATTTTTTGCTCCAGTGGAGAAAGTGTCTTTGCCTAATGTCAAGACTCTTGATGTCGGTGCTTTCTCAACGGCACACGAATATCGATATAAGGAATACTCCTGGAGTTCCTGGTACTCAAGCAATACAGAACGAAATGCGGCCACGATTGAAGATGTGGACATTTCTTTAATTGAGGAGATTGGTGATAGTGTATTCTATGGCCAGACGAAAATTAAAACATTAGTAACACCCAAATTGAGATTAGTGGGTGATGATGCTTTTTATTATAATAGTAATTTGAGCTCAATAGATTTGTCTAACGTGACGGCTGTAGGACGCAATGCATTCTACGATTGTCAACAATTACAAAAGACCAATCTTAAAAAGGCAGTGACCATAGGTGCGCATGCTTTTTACGACAATCAGAGTCTAAAGGACGTAGATCTAACAAGTGTTCAAAAGTTGGGCGGATCTGCTTTCAGTTCTTGCAGAAGTTTGCCTTCTGTTAGCATACCGAATGTGAATAACGTACCTTCTGATGCTTTCTCGGGATGTACGAGCATAACCTCGCTTGATGCACGAAGAGCAACATATTTTGGAAGTAATGCTTTTTCTGGGTGTGGCAAGTTGGAGACTGCTAATCTCTCAAAGGCGGACACTATCTGTAGCCAAGCATTTTATAATTGTACAAGTCTGAAAGAAATTAATCTGCCCAATTTGACAAATCTTGGTAGCTCTGCTTTTCAAGGTTGCAAATCAGCCACAAACATAAAGCTTTCTGATAAGCTTACTGTGATTGGTGGTGAGTCATTCTTCGGTTGTACTGCCGCAGAAACATTGACTTTGCCTGCATCATTAACCAGGTTGCCAGACAGATGTTTCAACGGTTCCAACAACATCAAGACCATAAATATCAATGCTCCTGCACCTCCTGCAGTAGGTGAGACTCCTTTTACCATGCAGACATTGTACACCGCTAAGCTGAATGTGCCAGAGTCAAGTATCGCACTCTACCAGGTACATGACTACTGGAAGCATTTCTATTACTGGGGCGTGAACCCCGATGTGCTTAAGGACCTCATCTTGGCTTCGAGCATCAACCTCGGAAGTGTACGTATGGATAAGACCCACCTCACCATCAACCCTGGTGTGAGTTTGAGTATGAGTGGCACAAGCGCACAGGAGTTCCGTAGCGTGCTGTTCAAGGCCAACGCAACACAGGCTGGTATGTTGCTGAGTGACTGCTCACGCATCAGTAGCGATCAGACAAGTGCAGAACTCGATATGACGGGTTTGAAGTGGTACTTTATCGCCCTGCCCTTCGACGTGACGGTGAGCGACATTACCAACAGCGAGAATGCACAGTTGGCTATCTACAGCTATGATGGCGCTACGCGTGCCAGCAAGAATGCTACAGGCTATAGTTGGAGCCGCATCCGCGATGGTAAGCTGACTGCAGGTCAAGGTTATATCATTCAGGCCTCAAAGGCTACCTTGCTGACATTGCCTGCAACATACGAGACTAAGGATGTGCCCTTCCAGCCCAACGACATTACTACAGCCCTCGCTGCTAATGTGGCAAACAGCGCCGCTCACCAGGGTTGGAATTTTGTGGGTAATCCCTATCCTACGTACTTCGACATTGCTAAGCTCGACTTTGCAGCTCCCATCACCGTTTGGAATGGAAGCACTTATGTAGCATACACTACGGCTGATGATGACTATGCTTTGCCTCCAATGACTCCTTTCTTTGTGCAATGTCCCACTGGCGTGAAGAACTTGAAGTTCCATGCTGAAGGTCGTCAGGTAACTGCCGAGATCACTCGTCCCAGTGAGGTGAAGGGGCAGTTCTCTTCTGCTAATCGCCGTTATGTGGTTGATTTGACTTTGGCTGGTAATGAGCATAGCGATCGCACACGTGTAGTTGTTAACTCATTGGCTACTGATGCTTACGACATGAACTGTGATGCTGCCAAGATGATGAGTATGGATGAGCAGGTACCCCAGCTCTACACTATGCGAAGCGGTGTTGAGTATGCAATCAACGAAGGTCCTCAAGAGGACGGCATCATCGACCTTGGCTTCCTGGCTCCTGCAGAGGGACAGTACACCATCCGTCTGGGCCGTCATGACGTAAACGTTAAGTTGATCGACAATCTTACAGGCGAGACCATTGAACTTGGTGCAGAGGGTTACACCTTTAATAGTGTAAAGGGCGAGATTCACGACCGCTTCCAGTTGATGATAGAAGAAACAGAGGAAACTGCTATTGCTGGCGTTAATGCAGAGCAAAGTGGCGAGGATGTTTACGACCTTACTGGTAAACGTCTCAGCACTCGTACACGTGGCGTGAATATTATTCGTAAGGGTGGCTCTGTAAGCAAGCAACTGAACCGATAACTCACCCCTAAATGACTTACGTATGATAAAAAAAATATTATGCTTCCTTAGCTTGATGTGCATTCTTCCTGGATGGACGTTGGCTCAGAGCAACGACGACTTCAACCCAACTTTGCCGGCAGAGCCCGGCCAGTTGGCGCGAGTCGTGGTAAGCGTGAGCCCGGTCGAAGCAGGATCGGCATCGGGTGGAGGAACCTATAAGGTTGGAGCCAGCCAGAGGATAAGCACTTCGTCGGCAGGCGCACAATGGAAGTTCAAGCAGTGGCGCAATGCTGCTACGAACGCCGTGGTTAGCACCAGCACCAGCTTCTACTATACCACCGTGTGGGGTACCACCAAGCTGGTGGCTGAGTATGAGGAACTGCCAGTGACATCGCTGACGCTGGAGTGTGAACCCAAGGAGGCCAATGCCTCGCTGAGCGGTGCTGGCGACTATGTGCAGGGCGTGAGCTGCTCTGTAACAGCCTACAATCCTACAGGCTTCACTTTCTCGCATTGGACGGACAAACGCACAGGTGCAAGGTTGAGTACGAGCAGAAGCTTCAACTTCACCAAGTCGGGTGTGAAGGATACGCTGGTAGCTCACTACAACTTTACATCCAGCATGCCCATAGAGCCTACCAAGCCTGCCGACCCCATCATCTACCACAAGGTGACGGTGACGCAGAACATAGCCGAGGGCGGTAGCACCAGCATCAAGGAAACACAGGTGCAGGTGGGCAAGACACTCACGGTGTCGGCCTACAACAACACGCACTATGCCTTCCTTGGCTGGATGCAAGGTAGTGAACTGGTGTCTCAGAACAGCACTTACACTCTGACCATGGGCAACAATGACATTAAACTGGAAGCTCTGTTCGATTTTGCTCCCGGTACCCCCAAGGAACCTGAAGGTACGGTGATAGATCCTGTTGGCCCTATCGAACCTGAACCAGAAGATCCCGAGCACGAAGGTCCCAGTACGCTTCTGGGTGATGTGAATGGTGACTGGAAGATAGACTATACCGATGCCACATACATTAAGGAATATATTAATGGTAATGTGCTGCCTGGTTTTGTGTTGGAGAACGCGGATGTTAAACCTGATGGACGTATTAATGCAGCTGACTTCGGTCACATACATTATCTGATTAATCATCCTGATGAACAAAAAAGAAGATGACATGAAAAAGATATTATTTTTAATTCTTTCCCTATTGGGAACGCTGCAGTCATCAGCTCAATGTTCGCTTAGTGTCTCAACACCAGTGGAGGATATAACGGGTGACTGGCTTGTGGATATCTCGCTTCATAATCCTGGTGTAAAGATTACGACCATACAGTTTGACTTGACTGTCTCTTCTGATTTCAGTTTCGACCCCGACAACTACAATTTCGCTGCACGTGCCAAGAAGTTGGTAGGAGGCAAACTGATGGATACCCATAGTATTTATGCTCATCCCATTACAAATGGCGGTACGATTCGAGTACTGGTGTACAGCATGGATACCGAGGCCATTCAAGGTGAAGATGGTGTGTTTATGACCATCCGACTTACAGGTCTTGGCTCAGCACACGCAGCTCCTTGTAACCTCACCAACGTTGTATTGGCCCAGTTGGATGATGAAGGTAGAATCAAGGATGAGGTAATCTACCCTCAAGCCGTTATCAACGACTACTCCATGCCGTGTTATGATGTGATGGACGATGATGCTGTGGTAATAGGCGCAATGAATGAGACTCAACTGAATGAGATGCAGACCTGTTTCATTACCAATCCGTCTTTGAAACTTGTAAATCTTACTCATTGCACTAATGCAGAGATGGGAAGTCTACCCATTTTGAACGATGAGGCATGGATATACTGCGCTTTCAAGGGGCAGGTAGATAATACTGAACGTGTGCTTTACATGGAAGGTGACAAGTTGGTGAAGGACGAACTGGTGTTGGACGAGTCGGCAGATGTGTGCCTTTTGCCCATAGATTTTGTTGCCAAAGAATTCTTGTATAAGCGTAATTTCAAAAATGACAAGTGGCAGGCTCTCTACTTGCCCGTGGAATTGGATGTCGCAAAGCTCCTTCCAAATTATGCCGTGGCAAATGTCGAGAGCATCAAGGAGAAGTCGGGCATCTTTTATGTGGTGGCTAATTCTATCACCGAAGGCACGTTGAAACCCAACACTCCCTATTTCATTAAGGCAAAGAACACGGGTGAGCAAACCATCGCTCAGAGTGGTGTCAACGCAAGCAAGTCGAGCGAAGAGAGCATATCCTTATATGCAGGTTCTTCTACATTTACCTTTACCGGTAGTTATGCTTTGAAGACGGATATGTATGCCACAGGAGCTTATGGTATGTCAGATGGTGGCCTGAAGCAGGCCGAGAATGCTAGTGTAAGTTTGGGAACTTATCGTTGGTTCATGCTTATTACTGGTGGTGCAGGCGTCAAGGAGTTCCGTTTGCTCATTGATAGCGAAGAAGCCGATGGCTTGTCCATGGTTGAGAGTGAGAAGAAAGAGGCGGTAACATTCGACCTGCAAGGTCGTCGTGTGAGTCCTCGTGCACATGGTGTGTATATTACTAACGGCAAAAAGGTGTTGAGATGAAAAAGAAATATATAAAACCCTCTTCTGTGATGCGTTCATTATCTCCTCATCCTTATTTGTTAAATTCTAGTGATATTCCTGTTGGAGGCAATGCGAGTATCTACGACGTCAAAGAAGAAGCGGATATTGATGCTCCCGATGGTTGGAATTGGGAAGATTAATAGGTTACGACTTATTCTGTTGTAACGTAAACGCTCGGTAAACTAAAGGTACTAATACTTATAATACCTATACATAGTACAGCGGCAATCACTTCATCTTGGAGTTTGATTGTCGCTGTAATCTTTTGTGCCTATATGCAGTATCCGTCCTAAATCTTCTCATGGAGCTTTGTCATTATACTTAGTTCTGTAGTTTCCATTTGTGAGGAAGCAGTTTCACAATCTCTGTAACTATTCGATAAATTGCACATTGTAGCAGCTGTAGAGTTGTCAGAGAATGCTTGGCATGAAGGGCAAAACATGGCTTTGTGAGTAGAAAAATGCACAGTGTTGAAAATAAGTGTGCCAGAAGTTTTTGAATATCATAGAAATAGAGTAATTTTGCAAATAAATTATTTGTAATTTACAAATTTGTAAAGTTATGAAGTTCCACGATAGAGAAAACGAAATAGTAGAACTGAGGCGGTTAGATGGTATTTCCGTCAGCAATACGGAGAGCGTGAGCGTGTGACTGAGGTTTCACACTGGTGGGATAGCAAAGGTGAAAATGAGATTGACCTTATCGCCATTGGGAAACTGGATAAACATGCTGTTGTAGCGGAGGTGAAGCGTAATGCAAGGAGATACTCGGCAGAGACGCTCAATGAGAAGTATCAGAACATCAAGTTACATCTCCGTGGGTATCAGGTAGAACTCCGAGGACTGTCGATGGAAGACATGTAAAGAGTCAGAGTTCGCTCGCGTCATATTAGAAAAAAATGTGGGTTCGATGTCAAGAAAGCATAGTGAAACGTTGCTTAATCCGTTGAAGTTGTGTATCTTTGCATTCAGAATTGAGTATTCTTCAATGACAATAAATAAAACAAGACGCTTATGGGCTACTTTAGACTTCCAAGATGGAACACATGGGGATTCTTGGGATCCATCATATTGATGTTTGTTTTTGTGGGATTGCTGATAATCTCACAGCATTGCGATAAGGAAATATTGCAGACGGTGCTGTATGTGCTGCTTGGCATAACGGCGGTTGTGTTTGTAGTGTCTTTGTACCATAAGTTTTTCAAGAAATAGCTTGCGGACTCATTCAATGAGCTTTGTATAGAAGTAGCCTCCTAACCCCCGGCTTTTGACTTCGGTCAAAATGCAGGGAATAGGAGCAATGTTGAAATAACAAATTTGTTGTACATAAGTGAATAGGAGTAATTATAAAAAGACTTGCCTCGTAGAGGGTTCTGAAGATGTGGTGAAGGGGAAGGGCAAGAATGTCATCCCTCCTCCTGAAAAGGAATCGCTATGGGAAGGGTTCGTGGAGAAATTCAAGGATCCTATCATTGTGATACTTCTGGTGGTATTCGTGCTCTCTGTCGGAATATCCATGTATGAGATATTTGGCGAGGGGAAGCCATGGACATCCATCATAGAGCCTCTGGGTATCCTTGTGGCCTTGTTGTTGGCTACTGGTGTAGGATTCATCTTTGAGGTTAGGGCAAACCGTGAGTTTGCTGTGCTCAACAAGGTAAAAGACCACCGTAAGGTGAAGGTGTTCAGGAAATTCATGGGGAAGGTACAACTGATGGAGATACCTAAACATGACGTGGTGGTAGGAGATGTTGTGCATCTGGAGAGTGGAGATGAAATCCCTGCAGATGGTACTCTACTGGAGGATAATTCCTTGAGAGTGGATGAGTCTAACTTTACGGGTGAACTGTATGCCACAAAGACGGTGGATGCTGCATCTGACACTTACGTGGCGGCTTATCCTGCAGATAAGTTGCTGAGAAGCAGCATTGTCATTGAAGGTACTGGCGTGATGCGAGTGGATAGTGTTGGTGTGGACACGGAAGAAGGAAGGGGCGTGATGCGCAGCGCAGAGGGAAGCGATGTGAAGACTCCCCTGAACCAACAGTTGGATAGGCTGGGGCATCTGATTTCCATTGCCAGTTTTGTGATTGCCTGCTTGATTGTGGTGGCTCGCCTTATAGTGTATTTCAGCAACCCTGATGGAGGAGATGTGGATTGGGTGGAGTTTGCAGATGTGCTGCTGAACAGCATACTGATAGCCGTGACCTTGATTGTGGTGGCTGTTCCTGAGGGACTACCTTTGAGCGTGACCTTGAGCATGGCGTTGAGCATGCGAAAAATGCTCAAGCAGAAAAACCTGGTCAGAAAACTGCATGCTTGTGAAACGATGGGTGCTGCTACGGTGATATGTACGGACAAGACGGGAACGCTGACGCAGAACAGGATGAAGGTCATGGAGTCGGCATTCTTCGGCGATGAGGATGCAACAACCGTGGCTCGCCATATTGCCTGCAACTCTACGGCCGAACTGACTTACGATGCGCAGAGCTGCCAACTGAAACCTATTGGGAATCCGACAGAGGGTGCCTTGCTGTTGTGGCTGAACGAGAGTGGCATAGATTATGCAAAGATTCGTGAGGAGGCAGAGGTCATAGATTCAGTTCCTTTCTCGACAGAAACTAAATACATGTCAACCACAGTACGTTTTGCTGATTCCTCGGTTTGCAGATACATAAAGGGTGCTCCTGAGATATTGCTTGAGATGTGCGACACTGTGGCTAATGGTGTGGCAAGAGAGGTTGTTGAGGAGAAGCTGGCCTCCATGCAATCCAGGGCAATGAGAACTTTGGCTTTTGCCTATCAGGAGGGGGACGGACCAGTTGTGTTCTATGGCATTGTGGGCATTGCTGACCCTGTGCGCGAAGGTGTGGCAGAGGCAATCAGAATATGCCGCACACGTGCAGGGGTTCGTGTGATTATCGTCACAGGTGATACTGCCGGTACGGCACTTGAAATAGGCCATCAGGTAGGACTGGTGGCAAAGGATGAGCAGCACGTTGGCATGACCGGTGCTGAATTTGCATCGCTGAGTGATGAAGAGGCTAAGGAGCGAATCAAAGTTCCTTCCTTCAAGATCATCTCGCGTGCACGTCCTGAAGATAAGGCTCGCTTGGTGATGCTTTTGCAGGAACTGGGTGAGGTGGTGGCTGTTACGGGTGATGGCACGAATGATGCTCCTGCCTTAAGCAAGGCGCAGGTAGGATTGTCAATGGGTGATGGTACTGCCAGAGCCAAAGAGGCCAGCGACATTACTATCATAGACAACTCGTTCCTGAGCATAAACAATGCCATTATGTGGGGCCGTTCGTTGTACCTTAACATAAAGCGATTCATCTTATTCCAGATGACCATCAACATCTGCGCATGTCTGTTGGTACTGTTGGGTGCTTTTATTGGATTGGATTCTCCTTTGACTGTCACGCAGATGCTTTGGGTAAACCTGATTATGGACACGTTTGCTGCAATGGCATTGGCTTCCTTGCCAGCCGACAAGTCGGTTATGTACCATAAACCTCGTAATCCAAAGTCAAACATCATAGATAGGGCAATGGCCAAACAAACCATCATCGTGGGTTTCTTTTTCTTTGTGGTGATGGGTGTTCTGTGGCAGATTATGGGGCATGACCATATTAATCTCACGGATGTCTCACAGATTATTGACAGTATCAAGCAACAGCCTTCTGCTATATGGGACTTCTCGTCTCATACCAATCCTTCTTCTGAGGAGCGCAGCATCTTCTTCACCTTCTTCATCATGCTGCAATTCTGGAATATCTTTAATGCAAGGTATTTTATGACCAGACGTAGTATGATTCTGGACATCTGCAGTATGTTCAGCAAGAAGGGACGTCAGCGTGTCTCGTTCAGCAAGGGCTTCTTCTTTGTGGTTGCAATTATCCTTGTTGGTCAGTATTTTATTGTCCAGTTTGGCGGTGAGATGTTCAGCACAGATCCCATGAGTTGGCACGAGTGGGGACTGGTGTTATTGCTGACCTCTCCTGTGCTGATTATCCCTGACGTATTGCGAACGATTAAGATATTGTCAAAATGATGCTGAATCAACGGTACATGTTCAGCATGTTTTCTGGCAGAATCACATTGTCAGCATTATCCTCAGGCTTAGTCTTTAGGAATAAGACGGGAACAATCTTCTTGTAGTCTTTAGAGAAGGGTAATAGACTTACTTTCCTTATGAGTTCCGATGTCAGCTGTGCAGCGTTCTTTTCGGTGGTCCATTTGCATTCGCCAACCAAAAGGGTTTTCTTGTCAAGAGACTCTGCCATGACGTCTATTTCTATCTGCTCAGGCTTTCCTTCTTTATTCAAGGCACTTCCCCACCAGCGGTGAGCTTGTCCGTAGATGATGCCATTGTACTCATTGCCAGTTATTGCAACACGGCATAACTTTTCCCACTGCATACTTACATACTCTCCGAAGTGTGAGCTTAATGCCTGTTCTATGGGTTTCTTGCGTCCTAATTCGATAAATGAACGATTCGGTACCACAAACTGATAATAGAACGACATGAAAGGGTCTGCTATCTTGTATAGACTCTTCTTGGATGACTTTTCGTCGGTTCCAAATGGGACTTCACGTTCAATGAACCCCAGTTCCACAAGTTTCTTCAGTGGTCTTGACAGATTGGTTGCAGGTTCTCCTGCCCTTGAAGCAATCTCTGACAGACGGTTTGCACCACTGCCTACGTATGACATGAGTGTTGAAGTCTTTACAATATCCTTCACATCATCCATCAAGAGTTTTGATGGCTCTTCGTACAATGTACCATTCACCGAGAAAATGTTAGTCCATAAAGAATCTTCGAGTGTTGGTTCTGGTTCACGCAGTTCCCAGTAGCGTGGAATACCTCCCCATACAGAATATTCCTCAATGGCACGTACGGCATCTTCTATCTGTAATGCCTCCTGCAAATGGGGAAGACGTATTGGTGTGAGTTTTATTATCGCACTTGTCCTTCCATAAAGAGGAGCATTGGAATCAAGGAAAGTTCCGTACATCATGGTTTGTGAGGAACCACAGAAAATGAGATTGTAGTTTAGTGATTTTTCGTCAATGAGCTTTTGCAAGACTGATGGAAGTTCCTGAGACAACTCCACCATGTAGGGAAACTCGTCCAAGCATACGGTAATACGTTGCTGTACTCTATAGTTGATTGCACGGAACAGAGTTTCCCAATCTGGATATTCTACTTTATCAAAGTCGGGAATTGATTGCGCTACAACCTTTGATAGAAGTTCACGTTGATGACGTCCTTCTGAGCGATCAGCCAGGAAATATATGTCTTTGTCCGTAAGAACCCTTTTTATCAGCTCCGATTTACCTATGCGCCTACGTCCATATACAACCATAACAGCTTTATCTCGGGATAAAAATGTCTTCAGACGGTGTGTTTCTTCTGTTCTATCTACGAACTTCATTGCTATACGTTACTTCTTGGTATGTGCCTTATAATTTATTATGTCGCCGAAACATTATGTTGTGCGAGCATAATTGTTTTCTGCAAGTGCAAAGGTACATAAAATAATGTTTTCCACACTATAAATGCGCAACTTTCTGCAATTTTAGTGCATATAATCGATGTATGGACAGTTATATCGGCAGGTCGCCGACCTGCGGATACTATAGTATGACTTCGCTAAGGTCAGTTCTATCCGCAGGATTCATCACTTTACTACCTTCTTGCCATTGACGATGTAGATGCCACGAGGTGTGGGGGTGCTGAGCTTGCGGCCTGTGAGGTCGAAGATGCCATGCTGGCTGGAGGGGTAGGGGGCAGAGAGGTGTTCCTCGATGCCTGTACCGTTCTCGCCCTTGGTGAAGTCGCTGACGCGGTTGCACATGGTGTTGAGCGTGCGTACATCGGTGACTGTAAGCTCGCGGTTATAGACCATCAAGTCATCGAAACATGCGTCGGCGCTACCCCAGAACGAACCATTACCCAGATAGAGGTACTTGAGCTGGCTGACCTTGCTGATGATGTCGGCAAGAGGGAGCGACTTGATCTTCGTAGTGGTAGAACTACCGCTGGTGGCATAGCTGGTGGAGATGTTTGAGATGGTCTTGTTGCTACCATTGATGTAGAGGCGTATGCCGTTCTCAGGACCTACGGTGAGGGTGACAAGTGCCCATTCGCCTACGGGGATGTTATCAATTACCTTGGTGTCGGGATGGTTCAAGTCGAAGAAGTTGCCGTTGGCATCGTTAAAGCCAAGATAGCTGTTGCCCGTGAGGTAGAGTCGTGCACTTGCCGTGTTGGTGGCATTGGTGGTGTTGAAGAATCCCCACAAAGCATCCCATGTATTGGCATCGTTGCGCTTTACCCAGGCAGAGATGGTAAAGCCGGTGAGCTGTTCGCTGTCTGCCGTCTGCTGTCCCAACAAGGGATTGGGCATTCTGCTGAAGCTGTTCTGGGCATTGGCTCCGAAGTATTGGTGGATGTACTGTCCGTTGCGCTCATAGTCACTTTCGAAAGCCGGTGTGGTGCCGTTGCCCCACTTGCCATAGATGACGCGGTCGAAGTCTTCTGCCGAGGGTGCCTTGTACTGGTTGTAGGTAGGCTTCTCGTCGAAGTTGTAGTAGGCAACGAGTCCGCTGAGGCAGTCGCCGTCCAGTTCGCCCTCCTCCTTTGCCCTGACGTTGTAAGTCTGTGTCCAGAAGTATTCGCCACACTCCATCTTGACGGTGAGGTCGATGGGAGTGCTCTCTGTGAGTCCTGCTGGGTTGTACTTACCGGTCTCGCTGATGATGCTGGGGTCGGATGACGTCCAGTTGAGCAGCACGTTATGGTTGGTGGGGAACATGAGTTTGAGGTTAGAGCTGACTATCTGACCGGCTTTCACGCCTATGGAATGGTTCTTGTAGTTATAGGACATGGCGCTCTTAGGCTCGAGTTTGTAGCCCCATACGGGTACGCCTGTGCTGGTATTTCCCTTGACATCGCATACGGCGGTAAAGGCGATGGCTTGCAGCGAAGAGGTCTTGTAGTTGGCCTTGGTGGCTCCGTTGATGGCTTGCTTGCAGAACACGCCGTTGAAGGTGGTGCCACCAACCTTGAGGGTCATCTGCGATGTTCCTTCGGTGAGTGTCCATGTTCCGGTATAGGCTCCCGACACTTTTCCGTCGGCGCTGAGGGTGATGGTGACGGGTGTGGACTCCTCAAACTCTGCATAGTTCTGCTTGTAGGGCTGTATCATGACCTGATAGTCGCCACAGAGTTGCTCTTGGGTCCATTCGCACTCGTTTGCCATGGTGGCATCGGTCTGCTCCTCGCCAGTGTAGCAGAAGGGGGCAGCCAACAGCCATCCGTTCTTGTTGGTGAACAATTGATGTACACGTACCTGATGGCCAGCCGTGCCATCGTTGAACTTGGTATGGTAAACCACAAAGGCACGTCCGTTTTCGTCCACGCAGGCTGAGTTGTGACCCTGTGAACGCTCGCCTACATTCTGCAGTTCGCCCCAGTTGTTGTAGGCACCCATGAGGCGCACACCACGATTGTCGTTGGCCGTGGGACCGAAGTTGAGGTTATAGCGTGTGTAGGTGGCCACGGTGCCGTTGGCATCCACATAGGGACCATCGGGCTTTTCGCTGCGGAAGATGCGCATATCATAGCCACCCTGGGGATTGCCGTTGCCGTCATAACCGCCCGGAGCAAATCCGCCATAGCTCATGAACAGGTAGTAGTACTTGCCAATATGCTGTATGTAACTGCCCTCGCCGCTGACGTAGTAGCCGCCGGCTATCTTCTTGCCAAAGTAGGGGTCGCTCACGCCATTGGCACCTGCCGAGGCATAATCGCTGGGGTAGGTGTGGGTGTAGTCGCGAAGACCGGTCTCCTTGTCGAGCTTGAGCATAAAGATTCCGCCGCTCCATGAGCCGTATGACATCCACAGTTCGCCCTCTTCGTCGTAGAACACACAGGGGTCGATGCAGTTGGGCCAGTATGTGCCGTTGTCCTTACGGATGTAGCGTGAGGGGATGCTCTTCTCGCCGGTGGCAATCTCGTAGTCGGTCTCGGCAAACTTGGGCGCAGCCACGCCATTGCGTGTCTGTCCGTCGAAACCGCCCATCACCACGGGCCCTTGATAGGTAAAGGGGCCTGTGGCGGAATTGCCGGTAAGCAAGATGATAATGCTTGACCAGTGGTCGCCATTCAGACTGAGGTACATGCACCACTTCTTCATGGTGGGGTTGTAGATGATGTCGGGAGCCCACATGTTGCCATTGACCCACGTGTTGCGGTCGGCTGCGTAGCGGTTGCAGTATGCCTCGGCATCGAAGTTGGGGAAGTTTACCTCCTCGCCCTTATAGTTCTTTATCTTAGTAACCTGCTGGGTGTTGAAGGCGTCGGCAAATCCGCATGCTGTGCTTGTGGTGGCACCTTGTGAAGCAAGCTTGCGGAAGGTGTTGTTGTCGGCATGCTGTGGAGTCCAGTTGATTAAATCCTTGCTGGTGGCCACACCAAGGTGTGAGCCCCATACGGTGTACGTGCCGTTGTGAAGCACTACAGAGGGGTCGTGAATGCTGACCACCGAACCACCGGATGTGGTGTAGTTCATATCGGACGTGGTGAGCTGTATCTGAGCTTGAAGGGTGGTGGCAAGTGAAAAGGCTACCACAAGGATTTGTTTTTTCATGATAATTTTTTTTAAGTATTACTTCTTGACGCCGACAATGGTAGTGGGTGCCTTCTCCATGTTGCGACGGTCGGTCTGTGTTACCACGCGAGCTGCCAATTGCAGGAAGGCGTTGCCTGTGATGCTGCTGGGGTCGAGCGATACGGGTTCACCGCTGTCGCCATGCTCGCAGATGTCCTGTACTACAGGAATCTGCCCCAGGAGAGGCACGTTCATGTCTTCGGCCAACTGCTTCACACCCTCCTTGCCAAAGAGATAGTATTTCTCTTCGGGATGTTGGGCAGGAGTGAACCATGCCATGTTCTCTACCAGGCCCAGGATGGGTACGTCCACCTTCTCGTTCTGGTACATGTTGATGCCTTTACGGGCATCGGCCAAAGCCACCTGCTGTGGGGTGCTCACGATGACGGCTCCTGTGATGGGGAGCGTCTGTACGAGCGTAAGGTGAATGTCGCTGGTGCCGGGAGGGGTATCGAGGATGAAATAATCCAGTTCGCCCCAGTTGGCATCACCGATGAGTTGCTTCAAGGCATTACATGCCATTCCGCCGCGCCATAGCGTAGCTTGGTCGGGGTTGACGAAGAAACCGATGCTCAGCATCTTCACGCCATACTGTTCGATGGGCATGATGAGGTCACGTCCGTCGATGTTCTCGCTGTAGGGACGTGCATCCTCCACCTTGAACATCTTGGGCATGGAGGGACCGAAGATGTCACAGTCGAGCAAGCCCACGCGATGTCCCAGTCGGGCCAGTGACACGGCCAGGTTGGCAGCTACTGTGCTCTTGCCCACGCCACCTTTGCCGCTGCTCACGGCGATGATGTTCTTCACACCGGGCAGAAGGTCGGGCAAGTCGGGACGGGGAGCCTGCAGACTCTTCGTCTTGATTTCCACCTCAGCATCCTTGCAAGCGAAGGCATGGATGGCTGCTTCGCTGGCCTTGATGATGGATTTGATGAAGGGATCAGTGGGTTTATCGAAGATGAGCGTGAAGGACACGTGCAAACCGCTGATGCGCAGGTCGTCCTCCACCATGTTCATTTCTACTATGTTTTTGCCTGTGCCAGGGTAGCGAACCGTGGCCAGGGCGTCCATTATGAGTTTAGGATACAGTTCCATTCTCTGCTATTTTATAAATAATGATAGTGCAAAGATAGTCTATTATTCTCGTATTTCCAAAGGTTTTTGGATTGTTTTTTGCGTTTCACGTCGTGCCATGAGGTTTTCTCTTGTTTGAAAGCCCCAAAAAGACAGTTCTGCCTACATTATTCAGGGGAGTTAGCAGAGGTAAAACTGTTGGTTAAAGCTACTAACAACCTTGTTTGAAACAACTTTGTTTGTAACATGCTTGTTAGTTTGAAACCACAGCCCCTAACCACCTTGAGATATCTGACCCCATTCTTTCTGCTTGGTTGAAACGTCGTGTGTGGCATATAGGATAGGCATCTTTATATGCTTGATATCCGCATGAAATGTTAAAGAATCATGGTAAATGTTTAAAATTGGGTACTAAATAGCT
The DNA here is from genome assembly GCA_024401185.1 of Bacteroidaceae bacterium. Classification (GTDB taxonomy): domain Bacteria; phylum Bacteroidota; class Bacteroidia; order Bacteroidales; family Bacteroidaceae; genus Physcousia. Next base: position 36,839 of record JAKSLO010000009.1, read on the forward strand.
GTGATAACTACTCTACTTCAATTATTTCTTGTACCTTTGCACCTTGAAAAGAATGTTTTTTCAGGAATAAAGAAATCACAAGCAAATGTTTATACCAAAAGGAGAAGTAGGAAACACAGTGACCCATTTTATTGGCGTACTCTTTGCGCTGGGGGCAATGTGGATGGCATGGCCTGCCGTACATCAAGGTTGGGCCATGGGTATGGGTGTGTTGTTTTATATCTCGGGCATGTTCATCATGTTCCTGGCCAGTACCTTGTATCACATGATGCCTGTAGGAAGGGCAAAGCGTGGGTTGCGCAAGTTCGACCACATCAGCATCTACGTCATGATTGCCTGTTCGTACAGTCCCATCTGCATCGGAGTAATTGGTGGATGGCTGGGTTGGCTCATCTTCGGCATACAATGGCTGGCGGTGATAGGTGGCACGTTCTATAAGCTCTTTGCCATGGATCGCATGCCCAAACTCTCCCTTGCCATCTATCTGGTAATGGGGTGGAGCATCCTGTTCATTGTGCCTCAGGTGTTTCAGCGTCTCTCGGCGGTGAGTCTGTCATTCCTTTTGGTAGAAGGTATCTTCTATACGGTAGGCACCTATTTCTTTGCCCACGACGAGCGTCCCAACTATCATTGGATATGGCACATCTTCGTGCTCTTGGGCGCCATGGCCCATTGGACGGTCGTACTCGGAATCTTGTTGGCGTAACCTCTTCTGTCTGATACAGCTGAAGCCTGTCTGGCATAACCCGCCCCTCTCGGGTTATTTGCTGGTTTCCAAACTTGAACGTTTGTCGCGGTTGTAACTACGATATTCGTCAAGAGGGATTTCTACGTCTGGTTCGATGAGTTCGCCTTCAAGAGGGAGGTGGAAGCGCAGGTACTTGATTTCGATGCCACGCGCACGCCACATCGACTCGTAGTAGGTCTGGAAGGAGCGAGCCTCGGCAAGTGCCTTCTTGTTCTCCTCCGATGCGGTTTCCTCTTCGGGAGTACGGGTGTAAAGGCTACGTGTGCACACCTCTGCGGGGATGTGGTTAGCCTTCAGCATCTCTTCGGTGTAGGTGAAGAGGAAGTTGCTGTCGGTCTTCAGATGCACGATGCCACCCTCCTGCATGAAGTGTCGGTAGCGTTGTAGGAAGTAGGTGGAAGAGAGACGTTTGGTAGCCTTCTTCATCTGAGGGTCTGAGAAGGTAAGCCATATCTCGCTTACCTCTCCGGGGGCAAAGAACTGATGTATGAACTCAATGTTGGTGCGCAGGAAACCTACGTTCTGCATGCCACTCTCCAGGGCATCCTTGGCACCTGTCCACATGCGTGCACCCTTGATGTCCACACCAATGAAGTTCTTGTCGGGGTACATACGTCCCAGTCCTACGGTATATTCGCCACGTCCGCATCCTAATTCCAGTACGATAGGATTGTCGTTGTGGAAGAAGTCGGAGTGCCACTTGCCTTTCATCTCGAAGTTCACCACAGGCTCCAGTCCGTCTGCCGTCTTCTCCATCTTGCAGAAGGGTACTTCCACCACGAGTGGATTGCTTGCCATCTCGGCGAATTTCTTTAGTTTTCCGTGTCCCATGTTTCTTTTAATTCAAGTTTCGTATGTGTAAGGAGTTCTTCTGCAGGCGAGCTGCGAAGCGGCAAAATTTTGCATTCGACAAAATGAATTTCATCTTGCTTGCCAAGCCAAGCGAAAGAATATAAAGGAGCTTAACTCCTATAAATTCCTCAAACTTATACTATCGAATGTCAATTACAGGGATGTTGTCCTTATCATTATAGTAGAGGTTCTCGCCAGCCATACCCCATATGAAGGTGTAGTAATAGGTACCGGCAGCAGCGTGCATACTCCACTCGGGCGACATGATGGCCTGCTCGTTGTGTAGCCATACGTTGCGGCTCTCCTGAGGCTGTCCCATGACGTGTGAGATGGTCTGGTCCTGAGGCAGGTTGAAGTAGTAGTAAGCCTCGATACGACGACCATGAGTGTGGGGAGGCATGGTGTTCCATACTGCACCGGGATTAAGCTGTGTCAAGCCCAGCTGCAATTGGCAGGGACCCTCGGTCAGTACGTCGTTGACGATGAGCTTATACACGGTACGGTTGTTGGCTTCCTCGGTGGTGCCTACAGGACCCCATACGGCTGCCTTCAGCGAACCCTTACGACCGTCGAGCGTAATCCATTGTGTCTTGTAGTGGGTATGGGCAGTTGCCGAGTTGAGGTAGAACTTGGCAGGCTTGCTGGCATCCTTGCTGCGGAACTCGATGTTCTTGTTCACATCGGTCCAGTTGCCCTTGCTGTCTTTTACATGGCCACGGCCAATATAGAGTGCCTCCTTGGGAGAGAGTGCGTATTCCTTGCCATCCACGATGACGAAACCATCGCCCTGACCGCAGTTTACCACACCCAGCTCACGGTTGTACATGAAGTACTTCTCGGGGATGGTATTGTCCACGTCGAGACCCAGTTCCCAGAAGTTCTCCAGCTTCAAGGTCTTGTTCACGGGCATTGCACCACCAAAGATGAAGCGGTCGTAGTGGCTGTAGGTCAGCAGGATGGAGTCGGCCTCCATCACCTTCTCCATGACGAAGCGCTCACGCAGCGTCTTGGTGTCGTAATGCTTCACGTCCTCGGGGTGGCATGCGGTCTGGAAGCGTACGTGCTGGTTGCCTACATAGCGGTCGGCCTCCTGTGCGACTGCGTCGCAAGTGAAAGGTGAAAATTGAAAAGTGAAAAGTGCTGCTAATGCAATCTGAGTCTTTTTCATATTTGTTTTCGTTTATTTGTTACTTCAATATAACAAGTTTGTTATTTCAACATTGCTCTTATTCCCTACAAACCCTACATTTTGACCGTAGTCAAAAGCTGGGGGGGTAGGGGGCTACTATTCGATATTACTTACCTACAGCCTCCGACTTCTTGATCTGTACCTTGTTCCAGATGACCATGCCCATGGTCAGCAGGATGAGCAGACCTGCGCCCACATACTTGAGGTACTTCATGGCCGAGTAGATGAGTGTGGACAGCGGAGAGGAAGCAAAGTCGAGTGCACCGGCCTGGAAGCCCTGGGGCACAGCCACGGCGCTGTCGTGCGTGTTGTTATATACGTCGGTGGCAGCGCTGGTAAAGTCGGGCGACATGAGCGTCACAAACCACAGGCCTATGCAGATGACCACCAGACCCACGATGAACGAGCGGAGCACGTTGCCGTTGGTATAGGGCAATACCATCACGAAGACGTAGAACATACCTGCCAATGAGGCCAGGGGCAGGAACTGGTTGCCGGGCAATGCCACAGCCAGCAGCAGGGTTACGGGGATGAGCAGCAGGCTCACTACCAACGTGGTGGGATGGCCGATGACAAGGGCGGGCGACATGCCGATGTATAGCTCCTTCTTGTCACCAAACTTCTTCTTGATAAGCTCCTTGGTAGCCTCGCTGATGGGTTTCAGTCCCTCAATGAAGAGGCTGGTGATGCGGGGAATCAGTTCCATGACGGCACCCATGTTGATGCCCAGTTTCAGGGTGGCAGGGATGTTGTTGACAATCTCGTCCCAGTCCTTGCATGCCAAGCAGCCGATGATGATGCCGATGATGACACCCAGCACGAGAGGCTCGCCAAAGAGGCCGAACTTCTTCTTCATACCCTCAGCGTCGATGTTCACCTTGTTGATGCCGGGCACGTAGTCGAGTGCCTTGTTGATGACCAGGGCGAAGGGCATGAAGCCTTGGCAGAATGGCTGAGGTATGCTGATGCCCTCCATGCCGGGGTAGAACTTCTGGAAGCGCTTGGCGGTCATGTCGGCCAGTACCAGGGTGATGATGTAGCAGATGATGGCACCAAAGAAGCCCCATGCCACGCTGTCGGTCATGAAGTAGATGACGGCGCCGATGAAGGCAAAGTGCCAGTAGTTCCAGAGGTCGATGTTCACGGTGCGGGTGCAGCCCAGCAGCAGCAGTACAAGGTTCACGCCCAGGCATACTGGGATGATGAACGAGCCTACCAATGTGTTGTAGGCTACTGAGGCGGCGGCAGGCCATCCCATGTCAAACACCTGCAACTCCAGTCCGTAGTTCTCTACTACCTTGCCCAATGCGGGGCCCAGACTGCTGGTTAGCAGACCGGTGATGATGCTCAGTCCCACAAAACCAACTCCCACGTACAGGCCGCTCTTGAGGGCTTTGCTGAACTTGATGCCAATGCACACGCCAAGGATGGTGAAGATGACGGGCATCATCACAGCGGCTCCCAGGCCAATGATGTAACTGAATACTTCTTCCATATTGATTTTTTTGGTTAGTTTTGAGTTGTTGGCGGTATTCCGGTATCCCGGTATTCCGGCATTCCGGAGTTTCGGTATCCCGAGATCCCGGCGCTCCGGTATCCCGGCGTTCCGGAATACCGTTGTTCCGGAACTTCAGGATGCCGTTGTTCCGGCACTCGGTGTTCCGGAGCCCGCTATTTAAAGCTAAACGTGGTGTGTCCGATGTTGTTGCCGTCGGCAAAGATGTCGGCACGGTAGGTACCGCTCGACAATGTCTCGGCCACGTCCCAGTACACGGTTACGCTCGTTTCCTCGCCGGTGTATTCAATGTCCTTGCGCATAGAGTACTCCAGCGTGCGATTCTCGTAGGTGAAGGTGCCTCCGCGTGTCAGCACGTCGCCCAGAGGAGTGGTGATGCGCACGTAGATGCTGCGGTTGCCAGCCTGTGCGGTGACGTTGCGACTGATGTTGAACGACACGACGAACTTCTTCACGTCCTTGATCTTCTCGGTAGCCTTGCCCTTCTTGTTGTTGCCCTGGGCGTGTATGCCTGTGGCATCGAGCTGGGCTGCTATGGTGACCTTCTCGGTCAGTGCTGCACGCTCGGTGTTCAGGTTCGAGATGTGCATCTGCTGCTGCTCGTTGGTGGCGCGCAGGTTCTGGTTCTCGTTGTTGAGCTGCTCGTTGAGTCGTTGCAGCGAGTCCACCTGGTGCACAAAGTCCTGCAGTATGGCACGCAGGGTCTTCAGTTCCTCCTTCAGTCGCATAATCTCCTTGGCATCGGTAGCCTTGGTGCGTTGCAGTTCGGCCAGGGCAGCCTCGGTCTTCTTCTGTTCAGCCTCAAGCTGAGCCACCAGCGAGTCGTTGTTGATCTGCATCTTCATCTCGTGATACTGCATGGCGAAGTTCTGGTACTCGTTCTCCATCTCGGCCTTCTCCATCTCGGCCAGGTCCTTGAGTTCTTCCAGTTGCGCCTTGTCCTTCATGTCTTCGTTGTGCGCCTTCATGAGCCATACCACTACACCGATAAGACCAAGAATCACCACAGTGACAATGCCAATAATAATTTTGTTTTTCATATTCAAGCAAATAGTCAAAATTAAACTTATAAGTAATCGTGCAGATGCCTGTCAGTAGGCATGTCCCTCTACCTTGTCAGCAAGAGCGGGGTAACATACTGTAGCAATCTGCGTGGGTATATTTGTTTACGCTTATTGTTATTTATTCTGAGAGCAAGTCACAATACATTAGTTGTGTAGCCAGAGAACGAGGGTCCTGTGTCAGGTCTCGTTCTGGACGAGTGTCGCATTTTGATGTTGCTACTTATTGATGCCATAAAATGCTATAGTCAAACATTTTCGACGATGCAAAAATACAAGTATTTTTTGTAAACTCCAAATCTTCGGCGCAAAATCTGTAAAGAACGGGCAAAATAATTCTATCAATCAACTATTTTCCATTTACATTTTCGCTTTAAGTTCAATACTTAGTTGATTTTTAATTTATTATCTAATTTTTAATATGTTAGACCAC
>JAKSLO010000090.1 GCA_024401185.1 Bacteroidaceae bacterium
GATTTTTGCGGATGTTATGATTTTCTTTTCCTTTGCTTTACTTTCCGATGCAGAAATTCTTGAAGATATTGCCAAGGACTTCGTCGGTGGTGATTTCTGAGCCGAGGATGGTGGAGAGGTGGGAAAGGACAAGGCGGAGGTCTTCTGCGATGAGGTCGCCTGGGAGAGAATGAAGGATGCCATCGAGAGCACGACGCATGGAGGAAGAGGCAAGTTCGAGAGCTTCAAGGTGACGCTGGTTCGTGATAAGGACGGTGTCTTCATTCAACTCACCACAAAGGAGGTGAGCATGGTCAATAAGCGACTGACGAAGAGTGTCAAGTCCTTGTCCCGTGAGAGCAGAAAGCGAAAGATGTGAGGTTGGATAATCTAATGTAGATACAAGGGATAATGTTGATTCAGATGCTGAGGCATGAGGAGAGGTATTCTCAGTTCCTGATGTAAGGCGATCGGCTTTGTTGAGTACGTGGATGGCAAACTGATCTGGACGAATGGGAACAGTAGGTGAGGATACACCCTCCTCGCTGAGAAGTATGATAATATGTGCCTTTTCGGCCGCTTGTATGGAGCGTTCTATGCCAAGTCGCTCAATGACGTCACTGGTATGACGGATGCCTGCAGTATCGATAAAGCGGAAGAGGTAACCGCCCAAGGTGATGGTGTCTTCTATGAGGTCGCGCGTTGTGCCTTGAATGTCGCTTACAATGGCCTTGTCATCTTGTAAGAGTTGGTTGAGCAGGGTTGACTTACCCACATTGGGAGCTCCGATGATGGCTACATGAATGCCATTCTTGATGGCATTGCCAGAGGAAAACGACGAGCGAAGTTTCTCTATCTCATCAAGGGTAGAACGTGAGAGATCTTGAAGTTGCTGACGATCGGCAAATTCCACATCCTCCTCGCTGAAATCAAGTTCCAGTTCGAGAAGCGAAGTAAGCGTGAGGAGTTGCTGACGCATCTCTGCCAGTCGATGAGTAATGCCACCGCGCATCTGGTTCATTGCCACGCGATGAGTAGCTGCATTGGAAGATGCGATAAGGTCAGCTACGGCTTCTGCCTGCGAGAGGTCCATCTTTCCATTAAGGAAGGCTCTTTGGGTGAACTCACCTGGTTGTGCCATTGTGCAACCCTGTGAGATAAGAAGCGAGAGAATGCGCTGAAGAATGTATGACGATCCATGACACGACAGTTCTACGCTGTCTTCACCCGTATAGGAATGTGGCGCGCGAAAGATGGTGGCAAGCACTTCATCAATGACCTCGCCATCATGTATGATACGTCCGAAGAGTACACTATAAGGCTCTGCATCAACAAGACGGCGACACCCCTTGAAGAGGCTGTCGGTCAACTGGATGGCTTGTGGACCTGAGACACGGACAATACCTATGGCACCGCCCTGAGCGGTGGAGATGGCACAGATAGTGGAGCTGCTGGACATGGGTAGTTTGATAGTTGTATGATGATATTATAGATTATATGCGGTCGAGAACAAGACGTATGAGGTCATCAATCTGATTCTTGTAACCCGTATTCATCTCCTTGGCATAGCGGTTGGCAATAACCATGCAGCAAGTCATAGCCTCGTGACCAAGAATGGAAGCCAAGCCTGCAAGAGCCGACGACTCCATCTCGAAATTGCACACCTTGAGAGTAGGAGAGGGCAGTTGAAAGGCAGAAGCCTCGTCTGCAGACACATCGTAGCGGAAACTCTCAACCTTAGCATTCTGCTGAGGGTCTTCTATAGAAGCACGGATCTGTCTTCCCTGAGGACCATAGAAACCGCCACAGGCAATGGTGATGCCACGTACCATGTCTTGTCCTGCTATGCGATTGATGAGCGAAGGACAAGCGTTGGACACATAAGGCGCACCCTTTACAGGATTCCATTGCATGTGCTGGCGAAACGCTTCCTCCACCTGGAGGTCGCATACACTATTACGGCCAGCGTAGTAGTTGAGAAGTCCGTCAAAGCCAATGCTCTTCACGCTTGCCACGAAAGTGCCCAGAGGTGTCTCGGGTTGAAGACCTCCGCACGTACCAATGCGAACAAGTGTGAGAGTGCGATGCGTGGGATTATCCTCGCGTGTGTCGTAGTTGATGTTTGCCAACGAATCAAGTTCGTTGACCACGATGTCAATATTATCGCAACCGATGCCAGTGGATAACACCGTTATGCGCTTGCCTTGATAGGTACCAGTTATGGTATGAAACTCTCTCGAAGATACTTCGTACTCCTGACTGTCGAAATGGCTGGCAACAAAGCCAACGCGTCCTGGGTCTCCCACCAGGATGATACGATCGGCTAACTGTTCCGGGCGAAGGTGCAAATGGAAGCACGAACCGTCCGCATTGATGATGAGTTCTGATTCTGCGTATTTCATGGTCGAAATATTTATGTGTTTTGTAATTCAAGTTTGCGTATCTCTTTCTCCTGAGTCTTTAGCTTAGTGATGAGAACACGCACGTTATTTTCAAGTTGAAGTATCTGGGCCTCCATGCTTTTACGGGATGCGGCATCCAGCGAGTGATACTTGTCACGCAACTTCTGCAATTCATCCTCAGAACGACGTAGGTCCTTCATGCCCTCAAACCACCATTGTGCCTGTTGTCTTGCAGCATCAGACTTAAACTGGTCGAGTGAGGTGTATGTGTACTGGTTGTTGACGATGAATTTTATGGTAGCATTACTTTCAAGCAGAGAGTTTGCCCCCCCATTTCTCAAGCGATTTACCTTTTCGAGAGCCTCGTTCACCAACGCCTTGTCCTCCCAGGTGTCAGCAATACTTGTGAGGCGAGCCAACGAACTCAGCTTAGCCTCTCCAAGTTCACCAGCATTATAGATTTTTCTCGATGAATTGGGAATAAATGTGTATATGCAGACATACCCTTCGGGTTGATTGCGGTCGGTAACAAAGAAGCCTATGTTATAGAATTCATCTACGGCATAGAGATAGTCGTTGGCAGGTGAGTTGAAAGGCATACCGATATTTTCGGGGGTAAGGAAAAGGTGTTCCTCCGCATCGTAGCGGGTCATGTAGATGTCATATCCACCCAGACTTTCCTCGCCTTTGGCGGCAAAATACAAGGTAGTACCATCTGCCATCATGAAAGGGTAGTTCTGGCATACATCTCCATGTTCGCCCAACCCCTCATCGGCAAGAGCCACAGAAGCCGTCCAATCCGCATTATTTACCTGCATGGGGTTGCCCACCAATGACTTGCGAAACAACTGAGGATTGCCGTTTTCATCGGGTTTTGCGTACAGCAGATTGTCACCAAGTTCCGAGAGATAGATGGTACAGTTGGTTGTGTCAGACATGTTGTAGAAAGCAGAATACGAGTCAATCTTTCCGCTCTCACTGCTAAGGCGAAGGTTCTGAATGAGCTCCGACTTGGTCACAACAAGACTGTCAATGAAAGTAATCTTCTCGGTCACATTCATCTTGCTCTTGGCGCGATTCACGGCACGCAGTTTGTTCTCGGCATCACTTGTGTCGAGTTTCTTTTTGCGAAGATTTGCAATTTCCTGATTAAGAATCAACTCAGCGTCAGAAAAACGATACTGCTTGAGCGCATCAGAGAGTGAGATGGCCGGTAATGGTTGTTGGGGCACAACCACCTTGTTCTTCTGGGCAAAGACATTCGATGCCATAGCGAGCATCGCACATATTATCAGATTTCTTTTCATTGTATTTGCAAATTCTTTATACTTTAATACCTCATAACTGATTGCTATTCAAAGTATATAAAGCATTATATTCTACTAATTCTATATATTACATGAATAACGGGTTCGCTGTACAAAAGCCATCGCGTCAGTCGTTATTCATAAACACAAAATACACAGCAAGTACCAGGCACACAAGTGCTGCCAGATGGTTCCAGTGTAGCGACTGACCCTGGAAGAGGAAATTGGCAATCACGCAGAACACTATGAGTGATACCACTTCCTGAATCACCTTCAGCTGCATCAGCGAGAAGGGACCGCCATTGTCCACAAAGCCGATGCGGTTGGCTGGTACCATGAAACAATATTCCACAAATGCAATGGCCCACGAGAATGCGATAACGCCTATCAAAGGCCAGTTGGCGCTTGTACCCGATTGCTGAAGCTTAAGATGGCCATACCAGGCAAAAGTCATGAAGACATTGCTGGCTATTAATAATAATATGGTGTAAACTGAGCTCATAATAAGAAAATGCTCCCCGAGGAGAATAAACCCTCGGGGAACAAAAGACTATGATTAGATTACTTAGACAAATACTCGTTCATAGCAGCAGCAGCACGACGACCGTCACCCATAGCGAGGATTACGGTTGCACCACCACGTACAATGTCACCACCAGCAAAGATGGTAGCAATGTTGGTCTGCATGCCCTCGTTGACTACGATAGTGTTCTTGCGACCCAACTCAAGACCCTCGATTGAAGTGGGAACAATGGGGTTGGGAGATACACCTACAGCCACGATAGCCTGATCGATGGCGATGGTCTCGATAGCACCGGGAATGGGCTGAGGTGAACGACGACCTGAAGCATCGGGCTCGCCAAGCTCCATCTTCTGAAGCAATACCTCAGTTACATTACCCTTCTCGTCAGCATGATACTCGATGGGGTTGTGCAGGGTGAGGAATTCGATGCCCTCTTCCTTAGCATGCTTAACCTCCTCCAGACGGGCGGGCATCTCCTGCTCGCTACGACGGTAGGCGATGAATACACGCTCGGCACCCAGACGCTTAGCTGTACGGCAGCTATCCATAGCGGTGTTACCACCACCAACAACCATCACACTCTTAGCCTTCTTGATGGGAGTAGCAAACTCGGGGTTAGAAGCATCCATCAGATTGACACGGGTAAGGTACTCGTTAGATGACATGATGCCGTTGCTGTTCTCACCGGGAATACCCATGAAGTTGGGCAGACCTGCACCCGAACCCACGAAGATGCCCTGGAAGCCCTGTGCCTCCAACTCTGCCACGCTGATGGTCTTACCCACTACGCAGTCCTTCACGAAGTTCACGCCAATCTTCTCCAGGTTCTGAATCTCAACGTCAACAATCTTGTTGGGAAGACGGAACTCAGGAATACCATACTTCAATACACCACCAATCTCGTGAAGAGCCTCAAACACGGTTACGTCATAGCCAGCCTTAGCCATGTCGCCAGCAAAGCTCAAACCGCTGGGGCCTGAACCGATAACGGCAATCTTCTTGCCATTCTTGGCAGCCACCTCGGGAAGTGCCATCTTACCGCTCTCACGCTCAAAGTCAGCAGCAAAGCGCTCAAGGTTACCGATAGCCACAGCCTTGTGACCCATCTTGAGGTGCATACACTGGCTCTCACACTGCTTCTCCTGGGGACATACACGACCACATACAGCAGGCAGGGCACTTGTGCTCTTCAAGATACGTGCAGCGTTGAGGAACTCACCACGCTCGATGTTCTTGATGAACGAAGGAATATTGATGTTTACGGGACAACCCTGCATACAGGTGGGGTTAGCACAGTCAAGGCAACGCTTAGCCTCGGTCAGAGCCTGCTCTACGGTCAGTCCCTTGTTAACCTCCTCCACACGGGTGGTAGCACGATATACGGGATCCAATTCAGGCATCTGGCAACGCTCAATCTCTGTACGCTCCTTAGCCTTCATGCTCTTGCGCAACTCCTCACGGTACTCAGCCTTACGGTCGATGAGCTCAGCCACAGGAGTGGTGGTGTCCATCTTGTCAGCCGAATAGGTGCAAGCCTCTGCCTTGGGAGCAGCCTTAGCGCCACAGCTGCATGCCTTGCCCTCAAGCGCAGCCTGATAGGCAGCCATAGCCTCTGCCTCCTCGGCCTTGAATGCACCACCGCGCTGCAACATCTCGTTGAAGTCCACCTCATGGCCATCAAACTCGGGACCATCCACGCAGACGAACTTGGTCTTGCCACCTACGCTGATACGGCAGGCACCGCACATACCGGTACCGTCCACCATGATGGTGTTGAGCGATACGTCGGTGGGAATCTCATATTTCTTAGTTAACAAGCAGCAGAACTTCATCATGATAGCAGGACCGATGGCGAAGCACTTATCCACCTTCTCGCGCTGGATAACCTCTTCCATACCTACGGTTACCACACCCTGCTTGCCATAGCTGCCATCATCGGTCATGATGATCACCTCGTCGCTGGCTGCGCGAACCTCATCCTCAAGGATGATGAGTTCCTTGCTACGGCCAGCAATCACGCTGATTACCTTGTTGCCAGCAGCCTTCAGGGCCTGGATGATGGGAAGCATAGGAGCTGTACCTACACCACCACCGGCACACAGCACGGTACCATAGTTCTCGATGTGTGTAGCACGACCGAGAGGACCTACGATGTCGGCGATGTAGTCACCCTCGTTAAGAGCACAAAGCTTGCTGGTGCTGGCACCTACAGTCTGGATTACCAGGGTTACGGTACCCTTTACAGGGTCGCTGCCAGCAATGGTGAGAGGAACACGCTCGCCCTTCTCATCCACACGGATAATAACGAAGTGACCAGCCTTACGGGCCTTTGCAATCATGGGTGCTTCAACCTCCAGCTTGAACACCTTCTCGCTGAACTGCACCTTCTTAACAATTTTGTTCATTTTTACCTTTAAAATTTATGTTGGTTATTTATTATTATAGGGAACCAAAAATAGCACAAAAATGGCAAAAATAATTCTTGCCATTTTTGGTTTCAATAAAAGCAAATCACTTAATCATGTCTGTGCCCATAAATGGAACGAGAGCTGCGGGAATCCTGATGCCCTCCTCTGTCTGGTTGTTCTCCAGGATGGCAGCCACGATGCGGGGAAGTGCAAGGGCAGAACCGTTCAGGGTATGGCAAAGCTCGGTCTTCTTGGTCTCGCTGTTGCGATAGCGGCACTTGAGGCGGTTAGCCTGATAGGTGTCGAAGTTGCTGACAGAGCTAACCTCCAACCAGCGCTTCTGTGCCTCGCTGTACACCTCGAAGTCGTAGCAGATGGCTGATGTGAAGCTCTGGTCGCCACCACACAGACGGAGGATACGATAGGGCAGTTCCAACTTCTGGAGCAATCCCTCCACGTGTGCCAGCATCTCCTTGTGGCTCTCGGCAGAATGCTCGGGTGTATCGATGCGCACAATCTCAATCTTAGAGAACTCGTGCAGACGGTTCAAACCACGAACGTCCTTACCATACGAACCTGCCTCGCGACGGAAGCACTGGGTATAGGCACAGTTCTTGATGGGCAACTCCTTCTCGTCCAGTATCACGTCACGATAGATATTCGTCACAGGTACTTCGGCCGTGGGGATGAGGTACAGGTCGTCAATCTCGCAATGGTACATCTGACCCTCCTTGTCGGGCAACTGGCCCGTGCCATAACCGCTGGCAGCATTCACTACCGTGGGAGGCATGATCTCCTCGTAGCCACTCTTGTTGGCCTCAGACAGGAAGAAGTTGATGAGTGCTCGCTGCAGACGTGCGCCCTGACCACGATATACGGGGAAACCTGCACCCGTAATCTTCACACCCAGGTCGAAGTCGATGAGGTTATACTTCTTGGCAAGTTCCCAGTGGGGCAGTTTGGCAGTCTCCACAACAGGGTTGGCATCCCAGTTGCCCACGGTGTCCTGACCTACTACACACTCCTTCAGGTTACTCTTTACCACCCAGTTATCTTCGGCGCAAGAGCCTTCGGGCACCTCGTCATAGGGGATGTTGGGAATCTGGCAAAGCTGGCGTGTGAGTTCCTGCTCGGCAGCAGCCTTCTTCTCATCCAGCGCCTTGCTCAGCTCCTTCAACTCAGCCACTTTTGCCTTAACGGCTTCAGCCTCGTCCTTCTTTCCCTGCTTCATGAGCATACCAATCTCGCCAGCCAGTTTCTTCTGTGCAGCCAGATTCTGGTCAAGCTCGGCCTGTGCCTCACGACGCAACTTGTCGGTTGCCATCACTTCGTCGATAGCCTCTTTGGCTCCCTTGAAGTGCTTCTTCTCCAAACCCTTGATAACCTTTTCGGTTTCTTCCGTGATAAGTTTTAATGTAAGCATATTGTTATGATTTTCTTATATTTTCGAAATAATCGCGCAAAGATACTAAAATTTATCGACATTTTGCTTTCAAACTGACAAAAAACGCTCGCAAATACAAAATTATGTACTCGCGAGCGCGCAATTATATGTTTTTCGTACGATTTCTACTTGATAATCGTTATTCTGCCCTGCGGATTCTCATAGTCGCGAGTAATGTGTCCGTTGAGTGCTTTTGTGACGTATTCTATCAGCGCTTCGCTATAGAGCATGATGTTTTGCTTCACCACCTTCTCGTTCTTCAGCATCTTCTGCAAACCACCACCCGTTACGCAGTAGTCAATGGTGCCCAGGCTGTAGGTGGCATTGGGGTCAATGGGCAGATAGTTGTTTGACACCTTGTCAAATACCTTTACATCCTTTACTCTCTTCTCTGCGTTCATGTCGATGGTGAACTGTATGCCCGATACCTGTGGGAAGTCACCATTCTCCACGGGCAGGAAACTGGTGCAGGCATTCAGTACATCTATAATCTTCTGTCCACTCACCTCAAGCACCTCCACATAGTTCTCATAGGGCAGAAGGGCTATCACGTCGCCGTAGGTCACCTTGCCGGCTTTAAGACTGGTGCGTATGCCACCTCCGTTGCTGATGGCAATCTGTGCCCCCGTCACATAGCGATAGGCATCGGCACACAAGTCACCCGCATTGGTTTCACGAAGGCGTACGGCTTGCTTGCCCACCTCGTCAAGAATATTTATATCCACGTCGCTCTGGCAAATCTCACGGTTCACCTTGGCATTATATACCGTCTTGATGCTGTCGGTCACCTCCTTGATGCGTGCATTCACATTGTTAATACCCTTTACAGGAAGCATTTGCGTATGAATGATGCCACCTTTTCTCAAAGTCAGTTTACCGATGTTGGCAAACTTGGTACCCGTCTGTGCTATCACCACAGGCATTCCGTCCAAATTGTTTACTTTTACCTCAGGCACTACCGAATGTGTATGTCCATCCAGCACCGCATCGATGCCACGGGTTCGCTTCACGATGTCGTGCGACACAGAGTGGCACAGGTTGTCATCTTCGCCCACGTGCGAGAGTACTATCACATAGTCAGCCCCTGCCTTGCGTGCTTCATCCACGGCCGTCTGCACCTCATTCACCAGCGTCTTCTCCCTCAGTTCATGCGTCTGCACATCGTTCTTATCAAAGAAGGAGTATGCCTCGGTATAGAGGGTGGTAGGGGTGGTTACACCTACGAAAGCCACCTTCGTGGGGCCCAGTTGCTTCATGACGTAATTGGCATATTCACGCTTGCCCTTCATGTCGAAAAGATTACAACAAGTGACAGGCGCGTTGATGTCCTTCATGATCTCCTTCATGCGCGCCATGCCAAAGTCGAACTCATGGTTTCCGAGTGTGATGGCGGTATAGTTCATGTTACGCATTATGTCGGCAATATACTGTCCGTTGCTGATGGCACCTGCCGTACCACCTTGCAGATAGTCGCCGCTCGACACAAGGCAACAGTATGCTGTGTCCTGTATGGCATCGCGCATACCAGCCATCTTCTGGTAGCCATCGATGTTACAATGTGCGTCGTTCTCAAATAAAACCACGATGGTTTTGTCCTGTGTCTTTGCTACCTTGTCTGTGCGTACATTCTGTGTGGTGTGGCATGACATCAAGGTCAGGCCAAGCAAGGTAGAGAATAATAGTGATTTCTTCATTATATTATTTTTTAAAATTAGGTAGTTAAAGGAGGTTGCTCCTTTAACTACCGATGTTTCTGTATTCCGGTAATTCGGTATTCCGGTGTCCCGTAATTCCGGTATTCCGGTATTCCGTGTGAAGTTAAACTTTAACTCCCTTAAAGAAAACTACATCTTAAACGCTCCGCTCTTCACGTAGATGCGGTAGTCCTTGATGCTCTCGGGTGCACCATTCTCCATGCGTGGCAGTATCTGGAAACCGCTGATAGTCTGATCTTGATTCAAATCCACGATGATAGAGTGGGGGAACTGCACGCCCTTGTTGGTACTCCAGTAGGTACTCTCCTGCAGGTCGAAGATCTTGTCGCCGTTCTTGTTACCGCTCGACACATCCTCGTCGTCGGCGTATGCTATCGACCATGGCTCACGGCTCAGACGCTTGCCATTGGCATCCAGCAGATACAGTTCGGCTATGCAGCAGTACTCACGGTTCCAATGGCTGTTGAGCGCCTCGATGCAGAAGTAGCGACCGCTGACAGGCTTGTCAAACTTAACCTCCTGCCATCCGTTGCCTTCCTTCAAGGTACCCGTGTGCACAGGCTTCTCGCCGCTCAGGTCGAGTGTCTGTCCCTTCAGACGGTGTGTCTGAGGACCATCCAGGTTCAGCTTGTCTATGATAGGCTTGTCAAGACCTTCCACGGCAGCCTCCTTGGGACCCACCACGTCAGTCACGATAATCTCATTCTCGCCCTTCTTCAGCCAGCAGCCAGGCATGTAGAGCGTCTGCTGGGGACCAATCTGCCAGAAGCGGCCAATGGCATGTCCGTTGACATACACCTGACCCTTGCCGAAGGTCTCCATGTTGATAAATGTATCGCCCACCTTGTTCAGCTTGAAGGTAGCACGGTAGTTACCACGCACACCCTTGTTCTTATCGTTGATGGGCACGTATTTCATCTCGGTCTGCGTCTTGTAGTCGTCGGGCAAACAATAAATAGCCCAATTCTTCAGGTTGATGTTCACCTGAGAGTTGTCCGCAAGGTTATAGCTCAGTTCCACCTTCTCGGTGATACCCTTGAAGTCCTTGATGGCGCGTCCGAAGTTGATACGGCCCAAAGCCTCCACATAGATGTCGAGTATGTCACCCTGCTTCATGGCAGGCATGATGAGCGTACTCTCGCGATTGATGCGGTCAATCTTGCCGATGTATTTGCCGTTGAGGAACACCTGAGCGTAGTCATGTGCCTCGGTCACCTTCAGCACGCTCTCGGTGTTGATGTCTTGACTCACAGGGGTTCTGTACAGCAAGCAGCCCCATCCCATGTCCAGTTCCTCGAATGTCTTGAGTTCACCCGTTTTCTGGGCAGGTTGCGGCAGGTTGTCCCACAGCGGAGCCACCTCCTTGAACTGCACCTTGGGAATGTTGATGGTTGGGTATTCCTTGGGTATGGCGGGCAACTTCTTTCCGTCATTGTAGTTAGCCATCATCTTCTGCAGTTCATAGAACTTGGGGGTGGTTTGTCCGGCCTCGTTGATGGGTGCGTCGTAGTCGTATGAGGTCACGTCGGGAGCAAAGCCCGGAGAGTTGGCACCAGCCCAGTGTCCCCAGTTGGTACCGCCGTGAGTCATGTAGAGCGAGAACGAGATGCCGCGGTCCAGCATGTCGCGCATACCGTCCACCATGTCCTTGGCGCCACGTGTCTCATGTCGTCCGCCCCATTTGTCGAACCATCCGCTCCAGAACTCCGAGCACATCAGCGGACTGTTGGGGCGCAGCTCCTTCAGTTTGCGGAACTCATTGTCGATGTTGGCACCCGTGCCGAAGTTCATCGTCCAGGTCAGGTCCTCCAGGCCGTTCTTCGTGAAGTTCGAACTCCAGTCGCACTGGAAGAGCTCCACCTTGTCGAAGCCGCTCTTACGCACCACGTCGCGTACGGCACGGATGTAGGGCTTGTCCTCGCCGTACGAACCATATTCGTTCTCCACCTGTACCATGATGATGGGACCGCCCTTCTCGATGGTCAGGTCGCCCAGTTGTTCACCCACCTTCTTCTCGAATATCTCCAGGCGCTCCATGAAGAAGGGGTCCTGCTCACGCAACTTGATGTCCTTCTTCTTCAGCAGCCACCAGGGCAGACCGCCCATCTCCCATTCG
>JAKSLO010000091.1 GCA_024401185.1 Bacteroidaceae bacterium
AGAGCCTGAAGAACTTCCGCGACTGGTACAGCGTAATCACCACGGCAGAGAAGAAGGGAAAAGCCGAAGGACTTGCTGAGGGTCTTGCCAAGGGTATGCAGAAAGGAAAAGTCGAGGGTCTTGCCGAGGGCATGCAGAAAGGTCTTCAGAAAGGTCTTATTTCTACCGCTCTCAAGTTGAAGCAGATGGGAATGACTGCCCAAATGATTTCAGAAGCCACAGGCCTTACTGAAGATGAGATAGAGGTTTTGTCGTGATGATTTGCTTTGCGACAGCCGTTATATTCATATTATGGTAATAGGCAGATCCGTAGGGAAGAATCCAACATGACGGATGCCAACGGTAACATCGAGGAATACAATCATTATCACCCCTATGGTGCATTGATGGGTGAGAACTCTGCACCAATCTGTCGGTAATGAAAATAAACTGAAATCCGCACACCTCAAGGAGAGAAAATCCTCGAAGTGTGCGGATTATGGTATTGCGAAAGCAAATGCCTTGTGACTATTCTATCAGACCACGGCCCTTAAGGAATGCGGTGTTGTCGGGCTCACGACCGGCAAACGCCTTGAAGAGTACCATAGGCTCTTCTGAACCACCCTTCTCCAGGAAAGTCTGCTTGAACTTGGTGGCCAGTTCCTTGTTCCATACATTACCGCTCTGCTCAAAGATAGAGAAAGCATCCTTGTCGAGCACCTCTGCCCACAGGTAACCATAGTAGCCGGCGCTGTAGCCACTTGAGAAGATGTGGTTGAAGTAGGTGGAACGGTATCGGAAACCAATCTCGGGGATGAGACCAATCTCGGCAATAATCTTCTTCTCGAACTCGTCGATGTCGATGCCCTCAACCGACTCCAGCTCATGCCACTTCATGTCGAGGATAGAGGCAGCACAAAGTTCGGTGGTCATGAAGCCCTGGTTGAACTGCAAGGACTTGTTGATCTTCTCCACCAGTTCGGTTGGGATGACCTCACCCTTCTCGTTAGTGGCATATTGTGCCAGTAGCTCAGGCTGGAAAGCCCAGTTCTCGTTGAACTGCGAGAACATCTCGACGAAGTCACGCTTCACGCTGGTGCCGCTGATGGGGGCATAGTGGCATTGGGTGAGCAGTCCGTGCAGGGCATGGCCAAACTCATGGAAGACGGTCTGTACCTCATCGATGGTGAGGTACTCCTCCAGGTTACCCACGTTGCAGATGATGGGACGAACCATGTTGCCCTTGGCATCGACATACTGCTCGCGCACGTTGTTCATCCACGCACCACCACGCTTGCTCTCGCGTGGCAGGTAGTCGGTGGTGAAGATGCCCAGCAATTCGCCCTTCTCGTCGGTCACCTTGTAGGTCTTTACCTTCTCCTTGTTGTAGGCAGGCATATCCTTCAGTTCCTCCATGTTCACACCGTAGAGTGTCTTGGCAGCGCTGAAGATACCCTTGACCACGTTCTCCAGTTTGAAGTAGGGCTTGGTGAGCTCCTCGTTAAGGTCGTACTTCTGCTTGCGCACCTTCTCAGCATAGTACCACCAGTCCCAGGCCTCAATCTTTGAGCCAGCGGGCAGTTTGCCGGCAGCAATGTCCTCGTTCATGAGAGCCTGCATGTCAGCCACCTCCTGTTTTGCCTTAGCCACGGCAGCTTTCATGATGCCGTCGAGGAAAGCATCGACGGTGGAAGCGTCGTGAGCCATCTTGGGCTCGAGAAGATAGTCGGCAGGAGTCTTGTATCCCATGATTTGAGCCTTCTCGATGCGCAGTTTCATCACCTCGAGTATGAGCTGGCGATTGTCGTACTCGTTGCCGTTGTGACCACGCATGGTGTACATCTGGAGCATCTCCTGACGCTTTGCACGATCCTCGGTGGTGGTCATGGCATTGGGATAGTCCGACACGCTGATGCCGAATTTCTCCTTGAAGGCGTTGCTCTCGGAGAGTATGTTGTTGCTCACCTTCATGGTCTTGGTGGCCATCTCGGCATTGATCTCCTTCAGGCGTGCCTGCTTGTCGTCAGACAAACCGATGCCGTTGCGCTCAAAGTCCTCGAAACACTTCTTGAGGTACATCTGCTGCTCGCGTGTCAGTTTGCTCTGGTCGCCTTCATAGACGGCCTTGACGCGTGCATAGAGCCCCTTGTTGAAATTGATGTTGTCGGAGTGGTTGCTCAGCATGGGGGTGGCCAGCTCCATTACGGAGTCGAGTTCGGCAGTCTTGTCGGTCTCGGTAATGTTGTACAAAACTCCACTTACCTTGCTGATGATTTCACCCGAGAGTGCCAGGGGAACCAGCGTGTTGTCGAAAGTAGGAGCCTCGGGGTTGTTGACGATGTCCTCAATCTCCTTGTTGTTCTGTTCGATGCCAGCCTGGAGTGCGGGGATGTAGTCATCTACCTGAATCTTGTCGTAGGGAGGAATGCCGTAGGGCGTGTCCCACTCGGTCAGGAATGGGTTCTGACGTTGCTGTGTGCAAGCCGTAAGTGCTGTGGCTGCAAGCATGGTAATAAGCGTTTTTCTCATGTTGTTATCTTCTGTCGCCCAAGATGCGGAGCAGGTAAATGAAGAGGTTGATGAAGTCGAGGTAGAGTGTGAGGCTACCCATCAAGGCCACTTTGCTGGTCTCGTCAGTCTCGCCTTCTTGACTGCATTGCTGAAGCATCTGCTTGATCTTCTGGGTGTCATAGGCGGTAAGGCCTACAAAGAGCAGTACGCCCACGTAGCTGATAATCATAGCCATGCCGCTGCTCTTGACGAAGAGGTTGACCACGGTGGCGATGATAAGACCGATGAGTGCCATTGTGAGGATGCGACCCATGGGAGAGAGGTCCTTCTTGACAAAGAAACCTACCATCGACATGGCAGCGAAGGTGCCGGCTGTGATGAAGAAGGTGTTGGCAACACTCTCACGTGTATAGACTAACAGCAGGATGGAGAGTGTGACACCATTGACGATGGCATAGAGGGCAAAGAGCAGACCTGCCGTGAGGAATGCCATCTTGTGGATGCGTGCCGAGAGGTAGAATACCAGTCCCAGCTCGGCAAGAAGGAGTATCCACATGATGCTGGGATTCTGGGCAACGGAGTAGAGGAGGGTGGTCTTCTCTGCCACATAGAATGCGGTGAAGCCAGTCATTACCAGCGCGAGTGCCATCCAGATGTACACGTTGCGCATCAACTTTGAAAACGCGCTCGATGAGAGCGATTTGTCATAGGAATAATCTACGTTGTAATTGTCCATAATATTATTTGTTTAAATTTAAATTCAATAATATTGTTTTATTAAGATTGCAAAAATACGACTATTTGGTGAGACTTTGAAGCTATTAACATACTTTAACTTACCTTTATCTTACCACCTTCTTGCCATTCTTGACGTAGATGCCCCGGGGAGCCTTGCCACCATACCATTGGTGGGCAGGAACCTGACGGCCGCTGAGGTCATAGACGGGAGTGCGTGAAAGTCCATCCTCGTCGTGCGAAATGGTGGCTATGCCCGTCTCCTCGGCGGTGTTGAACTTCCACCAGTCAAAGTTCATGAGTATGCCCGATTCCTTGTTGGCCGTGCCCGAGAAGGTGAAGTAAATCTTCTTCACTCCCGTCACCTCCCGGCTCAGTTCTATGGTACGCTCTTCCCATACATTCTCACCTCCGGTGCTCTGCAGAGGGATGCGTGCAATCTGGGTTCCGGTCTTGCTGTTGAGGCGCACATACATGTAACCCTTGTCAAGGGCGGTGGCATAGCGGATGGTGATGCTGGTGGGACTCTCCTCACCGAAATCGACATTGGCCACGCGAATGGTGGACTGGCTGGTAATGCCGGTCACATAGACGCCTTTCTTCTCATTGCCCACCACCTTGATGTTCAAGCCCTCATTCATGGTTTCAGCCTGCTGCTGTATGAAGGGGTTGAGGGTGGAAAGTGCCTTGACACCCGTCTTGGTGGCCTTGATTTCGGGGATGGTGCCATCCTCGTTAAACTGGAACTCCTCCACGCTCATGCTTCGGTTGAAGCCACCGCCACCGGTAAGCCATCCTGTGTGGTAGAAGAAGTATTCGTGTCCGCGGAAGTTGACTATTCCGCTATGGTTAGTGAACGAGCCTGTGTTTTGCTGACGCATCACTTGTCCCTTGTATTCCCAGGGGCCAGTAGGCGATTTGGCCATGCTGTAGCTGATGTGCTCGGGCACTCCACCTGCGGCATAGATCATGTAGTAGTTGTCACCACGCTTGTCGAGCCAAGGCCCCTCTTCGTATTTGTCCACTCCTACAATCTTGTCGTTTGCGTCTTTGTAGCCACCCACCGTGGCCTCGGTAAGTGGTATGTCGAACACCCCCTTGTTGCCACCCGTGGTCTTGTAGCTCGTCATGTTGGTGTTGAGCTTAACGTAGGAGAGTTGTGGGTTGCCGAAGTAGAGGTAGGCCTGGTTGTCGTCGTCAATCAGTACGGTAGGGTCGATGTAGCCGAACGCGCTGATGATGGGCTTGCCTATGGGGTCGGTAAACGGACCGCTTGGCGTCTTGCTTCGTCCCACGCCAATGACGTTGTAGCCATAGTTGTAGCCGGGGGCAGGATTGCCGCACATGTACCAGTAATAGTAATTGCCTCGCTTCACACATTGCGAAGCCCAGCACGTGCCCTCCTTCATCCATTTGAAGGTGGTACGGGGCATGGCATCGCCATGGTCGGTCCAGTTCACCATGTCGGCAGTAGAGTACACACGGTAGCGTTCCATGTAGTAGAAGTCGTTGACGCCAGACACGTTCATGTCTTCGTCGCAATACACATACAGACTGTCGATGCCCTCGTGCACCACGGGTGCAGGGTCGGCAGTGAAGCAATGTGACACGATGGGATTCTGTGCCATAAGGGCAGATGTGCAGAGTCCCCATAGGGGTAAGACGAAAAGTCGTTTCAGTATCATGTTCTGTTAGTTTTGGAAAGGTAATAACCTCAGGTTCTTAGTTTATCCCTCAAAAGTACAAAATTTATAAATAAAAATCCCCAAAAACGCTTAAATTTCCTTATTTCTGTCTCGTAATGGCTATTTTTGGCCCGAAATATGCAAAGTTCTGCCTTTTTTGTTGTAAATTTGGACAAAATATGAAAAACCTGATAACTATTCTAACTGTTAACCAATGAAAAAAATACTATCTTTATTTAGTGCATTTGCCTTGACCGTGACATGCTATGCGCAGCAAAGCTGGACACAGGCGCGTCAGGAGATACATGACAACATCCTCCTTTCGGCCTCTAACTATACGGCATACGTGGATCCAAGTCCGTCTGAGAAATATACCCCTACGCCCAAAGGTTACGAGCCCTTCTATCTCAGCCACTATGGTCGTCATGGAAGTCGCTGGCTTATCAATGACTGGGAGTATATGGAGGTCATCAATGTACTGAACCGTGCCCATGACAGGGGTAAACTCTCGGCACGGGGAGAGGAGTTGCGCGAGAAGATAACGCGTTTCTACAAAGATACCGATGCCCGTCACCGTTTGGGCGAGCTGACCGATGTGGGCGAACAGCAGCACCATCGCATCGGCAAGCGTCTTACCGAGCATTTCCCCGAGATATTCGGTGCCAAGAACTGTCAGGTGGATGCCCGCAGTACAGTGGTTATCCGTTGCATCCTCTCCATGACGGCCGAGTGCGAGGAACTGACCCGCTTTAACAAGAATCTGCGCATACACAATGATGTGAGCAATGCCTTCCAGTTCTATCTGAACAGAGAACCCTGGGAGAAACGCCTAACCGATGCCCGTAGCGAGATGTGGAGTAAGGCAAACTTTGATTTCCGTAAGGAGTACACCCATCCTGAACGATTCTGGAACTCTATCATGAACGATCCCAACTATCGCGATGAGAAGCTTGGTAGTCGTGGTGATGTGATGCGCCGCACCTTCGACATCTGTGCCAATATGCAGAGCCATCTCAAAGGCATCTCACTTTGGGACTTCTTCACCGAGGAGGAATGCTATGACCAGTGGCGCATCCGCAATGTTGACTGGTATGTGAACTACAGCCGTGGCCTCACTCCTTTCAGCCAGGCCAATCTGTTGCGCAATTTTTTGGAAACAGCCGACACCTGTTTGATAGACGAGAATCCAGAATCTCCTTTACTCCCTATTATGAGGGATTCAAGTTGGGGTGGTGGTACTCATATCGCTATTGATAGAAATTATCGAGGTGCAACCCTACGTTTCGGCCATGAGGTGGTGGTAATGCCTATGGCTGCCCTGCTTGAACTGGGCGACTGTTATCCAGAGTGGCCTCTCGACGACCTGCGCAACCTTGACAAGAAGTGGGCAAACTTCCGCATCTTCCCCATGGCCAGCAACATACAGCTCATCTTCTACCGTCCCAAGAAAGGCAAGATGGTGAAGTTGGATGATATCCTTGTTAAGGCATTGCTCAATGAACATGAGATGACCATGCCTGGCAAGCCTGTTTCGGGTTGCTATTATCGTTGGGGTGAGTTGCGCCAATACTATCAGGAAAAACTTGACAAGTATCTGGGCATAACAAGATTAAGGTAGTATGGCAGAGCAGTCTCTCCTGCCGCTATGGGTGGCACCCTTATGGTGTTCATCGCCAATCATCTTTGTGACAGAGGGACAGTTGTAAATTTTAGAAAAGAAACACGATGGATGTACTATCACTATACGAACTTAATAACCTGGTGAGTCAGCTCATTGAGCAGGCTTTGCCCGATGCGGTGTGGGTGACAGGAGAGCTGGCCGAAGGCCGTTCCGGTTCGGGTGGACATTTCTATGGTGAGTTGATACAGAAGGATGGCCGGGGCGCGAACATCATTGCAAGGGCACGTGTCACCATCTGGGCACGTACGTATGGCATGCTGGCATTACGCTTTGCCCGCGAGACGGGCGGACAGTTGCGTGCCGGAATCAAGGTGCAGTTCCTCGTGCGTGTCACCTTCCATGAGCAGTATGGCTATAGCCTTAATGTGCTCGATGTGGACAGCTCCTACACCCTGGGCGACATGGTGCGCCGTAGGCAGGAGATAATCCGGCAACTGGAGGAGGACGGTATCATCGATGATAATCGTACCCTTGAATTGCCCACGCTCTTGCAGCGCATCGCCGTCATCTCGAGCGACAAGGCTGCAGGTTATGGCGACTTCTGCGACCAGTTGCTTTGCAACGAATATCATCTGCGTTTCAGCATTCAACTCTTTCCTGCCATCATGCAAGGCAGTAGGGTGGAGGAGAGCGTCCTGTCGGCTCTTATGGCCATTGCCGATGAGGCCGACAAGTGGGATGCCGTGGTCATCATCCGTGGTGGTGGTGCTGTGACCGACCTCAGCGACTTCGATTCCTATGCGTTGGCTGCTGCCATTGCCCAGTTCCCCTTGCCTGTGTTTACGGGCATCGGTCATGATCGTGATGAGACGGTGCTCGACCGTGTGGCACACACGCCCCTCAAGACACCTACCGCAGTGGCAAGCTTCATTCTCGACCATCAAGCCGAGCAGCTGGCTTGGCTTCAGGAACTGCAGCAGAAGGTGGTGCATAGTGTGCAACTGAGGCTCGAACGAGAGCATTATCGTCTGGAGCGTCTGGCTTCGACCTTGCCTCTTGCCTTCGGCCGCGTGAGGGAGCGTCAGGAATACCGTCTGCAATCGCTCTTCGACAGGCTTGTCCAAACCGTTCGCATGCTGCTCGAACGAGAGAAACATCGACTGGACCTTCTACAGCAACGCACACAATCGCTCGACCCTTCCGTGCTGCTGAAGCGTGGCTACAGCATGACGCTGGTAAACGGACACATTCTGACTGATGCTTCGCAGGTTAGGGAGGGTGATACCCTTGTGACCCAACTGGCCAATGGTGAAGTGGAGTCGAAGGTGATGAGTAAACGTGGGTAATCAATTATAACTTTGATAGACATGACATACGAAGAATCTATAAAGAAACTGGAGGTACTCGCTCAGCAAATGGAGCGAGGTGACCTGCCTATAGATGCACTCGCAGAGAAACTGCGTGAGGCACAAGAGTTGATCAAGACGTGTCGCCAGCAGTTGCTGGAGGCTGACGAACAAGTACAAAACATCCTGAATCCTAAGGAATAAGAACCATAAATGTTATGAAAAAACCACTTGTAATTACCGCATGGGTTGTGGGCGTTATTTTGGCTATTGTGGCTGTCTTGGTGTTTTTTGTTCTCCCCACTTACTTTGGCTCTACCGAGGAGGAGTTGAAACAACTTGAAAATACCAACATGGACAGCTTGATGAATCTTGAGATTCCGGCAGAACCAAAAGCTTAAATCAGTTCATAGTCCATAGGATATTTTACTCCCCATTCCTTTCTGAGAGCATCCATCTGCTGCATGATGGCAAGTGTCTCGTGGTGAGGCATCATGGGCGATTCCAAGAGACCTTCCTCCAGGCAACGCTTGCATTCTAGCACCTGGTATTCGTAGCCGTTTACCATGTCGGCCGGACGCTCTATGCGCTCCACCAGTTCGTAGTTTCTCCACACCTCGATAAGTTCGGGACAGTTCACGTTGTCCACCCTGATGTAACCGTCGGTACCGCAGATAATGCCCTGGCGGTCGTTCAGCGTGAGGCATCCTGACTGAAGGTTGGCCATCTTGCCGTCGGCATAGCTCAGCGAGATGCTCTCCATCATGTCCATGCCTGTAGGCCCCAGGTGGCAGTTGGTGATGGTGCGTGTGATGTCGGTACCGAAATACATACGGGCAAAGTTCAGTACATACACGCCGAGGTCGAGCAAGGCACCTCCGCAAAGGTCGGGACGCACGATGCGCTCCTTGTTCTCCATCATGTAGCACAGGGTGGCGGTGAGTATGCGTGGCTCGCCTATGATGCCACTCTCCATGAGTTCCTTGACCTTGTGCGACAGCGGCATGTAGCGTGTCCAGATGGCTTCGGTAATGAAGACTCCACGTTCTTTGGCCATGTTGAGCAGTTCCTCTGCCTCGCGGGCATTGGCAGTGAAAGCCTTCTCCACCAGTACGGCTTTGTTATGCTCAAGTGCCAGTCGGGCATGGGCATAGTGGTGTGAGTGTGGGGTGGCAATGTACACCAGGTCCACCTCGGCATCGCTTACCAGTTCGTCGTAGCTGCCATAGGCTTTGGGTATGCCGTAGGTACTGGCAAACTCCCTTGCCTTGTATTCTGAACGCGATGCAATGGCGTAAACCTCAGCCTCTTTCAGGGGAGCCAACGCCTGTGCCATCTTGTGGGCAATCCATCCGGCACCGATAATTCCTACTTTGATCTTTTCCATAGTCGTTAAGTTTTTATGTTAGTTGTTGCAAAGTTACTCTTTTTTTTGATATGGTGATGCTGTCTAGGCAGAAAAACTTCAAATAATGATGATATAGGCATAATCCTCTTGTCATGGTGCTCGCCAATGCTTTACAAAGGGTGGGAGAACCTTCAATTTTCAATCAATTTCATTCCTTTATGATAGTCAGTACTGAGTCCCTACTAAGTCAGTACTGAGTCAGTACTTTGACAATAAGTTTTTTTGCCTTTTCCTTCGTGTTATTTGGTTGTTTCGAGTAAAATTCCTACTTTTGCAAAATCGAAGACTGTACGACATGAGTAGAGCGATGAAATATAAGGGTTTCTGTGAGAAAGTGGCTGAGAAATTTGGTCACTTCAATAACTTTGTTACTCTTTCTCTCTGTAATCCCCATTATAAATAAGGAAATACTTGGCGCTCGCCATGGTGACTTAGGTTGCCATGGCGGGTGTCTTTGTTTTTATGCTTCGCAAACGTTAATTACCGCAAATATGACGAAAATTATCATTAATAAATGTAAGGTTATAAGGTCGCTATGCTTGTAAGGTTGTAAGGTTATAAGGTCGCTACGCTTGTAAGGTTATAAGGTCGCTACGCTTGTAAGGTTATAAGGTTATACAATGATTACTCGCTGGAAATTTCCAAAAGCACGGTATCAAAACCTCAAAATAACCTCAAAACCTCAAAACCTCAAAACCACAAAACCTCAAAACCACAAAACCTTATAACCATATAACCTTATAACCACAAAACCTCAAAACCATCAAACCTCAAAACCATCAAACCTCAAAATAACCTCAAAACCATCAAACCACAAAACCAATTAATGTCAATTACACGTTACATTAACGATAATTTCCGTTAAGCGGAGCGTAAATCCTCTTAGTGACACAACTCTGCTTCTAATGTCTTGAAATACAAATTAATATTAACCCAAAAAACAATTCTTTATCCTCAAATCCGCAAGTAATTCCCCAAAGGAATTTTAGTGGCAGCAAAGTACTTGAAAACTTCTATCATAATAGCATAAGTAAGACTTCAGTCTGGTTTGAGCACATCATCCCCTTACCCCACAAAGCGCCTTGAAGTAATACGCAAATTCAAACCACAAAGAAATGCGGCTTATCCGTACTCCGTTGTAAAAGGTCTTGCATAAGCATGGTTCTCTGTGTAGATATTCAGCACATGTTGCCTTGCTGTCATGATCCACTTGGCAGGTACGGAGATGAATTTAAAGACAAAAGCCTTTATACGACTCGTCTTCTTGAGTCCGAAAGCCTTGGTGTCAAGTCTGCTCATTATGGTCTTGTAGAAGTTGTATATCAATGCTGTAAGCAGAAGAAAGACTGTGTTCTCTGCCATGAATGACTTTGGGAGTCTGCTCCAGCCGAATCCGTTGTTCATATCGTCAAAGATGCGTTCCTTGCCGCCACGTAGATTGTAGAATTCGACAATATCTCTTGTCGATGACTTGTAGTCGTTGGTCAGGATACAGCGGTAAGTGTATTCGCCTTCCCACAGGTCAAGGCTCCCATTTGTGCGTCTTTGCCTCTGAATGACAAGGCGATAACACTTGCCCTCCCATTTCTCAACGAGAATGGAGTTGAGTTCAAACTGGATTCCGTTTATTTCCTCCGTCTTCCATCCCCTAAGCGCGAAGATGCCATCGTAGAGCGAACTGCATCGGTTGGCACGGATGTAGAAGTGTCTGCAATGCTTCTCTATCTCGCTGACGATTTCCTTTGAGCAGGAACCGCAGTCGGCCCTGAAGCGATTCACATGAATATTCTTGGAATCCATGAGCGAGAAGAATCTTTTATGGGTGTCTGCCTGATGGAAGCGTACGTTCGTGTTGCCATAACTGTTCTCAATATAGGCAATCTTATCACCAATGACAAATACGCCAGGTCTGTAGCCGAGAAACTTCTTGTATGTTGGTTTGGCATCATACTTCTCTGTTTCAAGGAACTGATGGTCGAAGTCAACGTCATATTCCTCCATTTCTTTCAATTGGTCGGTAGAGATCAAGGCGTTGATAAGCAATGTGTTGAGTTTGTCTGAAACATTGAAATCGTAGGTCTTGCCTTGGTCGGAAGTATAGGTGATGTTTTCTTGAGTCAGTTCCTTGATACCCCTGAGTATGGTATCAGAGCTGCATGTGCGCAAGGTAGGATGATACGTGAGGTGTCGCATCAGATGGGATGTTACATCCTCCACGCATGAGCCACCACAGAAGTACACACTCATCAACGAACGTACAATCTCGCTGAACTGGTATCCGATGATACTGCTGCATCTCTGACCAAGTGTCTGGTCGATAACGGGTGAGAGCATAGAGTCAAATTGCTCCATAATTGAAAAAATACCGCCAAAAGGTGTGAGTTTCTCGGATTTTATTTGTACCTTTGCCATGTCTTGTTACGATTTTTGCTTGTTTTGAATTGCAACACTAAGATAAGTGAAAAATCTGACATAGCAAAATCCTGGGCTGCTCGGCATTTATGACGCTTTGCTTGCAAAGAACTTTTTGTTGCTCAGGAACTTATAAATAAAGTTAAATTATAGTGTTGCGGAAT
>JAKSLO010000092.1 GCA_024401185.1 Bacteroidaceae bacterium
GTTGCCCCACTGGTGTTTGAGACCAGCGCGTCTACCGATTCCGCCATCTGGGCATAAACTGCAATGACGTTTCGCATTTGCGGTTGCAAAGGTAGTTGTTTTTTTCGATTCTGCAAAATTTTTAGAAGAAAAATGCATTTTTTGTGCGTAAATAGTTGCTTTTGGGTGTAAAAAACGCCACGAACTGTGCAGTTCGTGGCGTAAAATTATGTTGTTGTGGTTTTACAATGTACTGACAATTAGTCCTCGAATTCAGGTTCGATGGGCTGTGCTGTGGGTTCAGCTTCCTTCTTCTTTGCCAGATATTCAGGAAGGTTGAGGCCTGCTTGGTCGAAAAGCTCACCCAAAGGAGGAACGCTCTTCATGAGACCAGAGAGAAAATTGGCCGTGCTTGTCTGACCATTGCCATTGCCACCTCCATTGTCCCAAACGGTAACCTTGTCGATATTGATGCCCTTGATAGCTTCAACCTGAGTCTTAACGAGTTCGGGAAGTTTCTCGAGCAGCAGCAGGGTGTATGCCTTAGTAGCATCGCCTCCGGCAGCCTTGATCATCTTGTCATAACCATCTGCCTGCTTGGTAAGGATCTCATATAAACCCTTTGCTTCTGCCTCCATCTTGGCGAAGATAGCGTCAGCTTCACCTTTGGCGTTGACACGCTTCTGTTCTGCTTCAGCTTCAGCTGCGAGGACGAGACGACGTTTTTCAATTTCCTGAGCCACGATGACGTTGGCGGTTTGTGTAGAGCGCTCACGGTTGGCACGTGCGTTTTCGGCTTTCTGCTCGGCTGCATAAGCTTCCTCGAGTGCCTGAGCTTGAGCTACCTTCTCGGCTGCTGTTGCCTTACGTTGTGCTTCTGCTTCAGCCTCACGACGAGATGCCTCAGAGTTGGCGATGGCTACTTTGGCCTCGTTCTCACCCTTAACGGCAGCTGCGTTAGCCTCAGCGGTACGGATACGTGTCTCACGAACGGCATCAGCCTTACCGATTTCACCGAGCTTCTCCTGCTCTGCTACGCGTACCTTAGCCTCGTTGATGGCTTTGGCGGCAGCCTCCTGACCAAGAGCCTCGATGTAACCACTCTCATCCTTGATGTCAGTTACGTTAACATTGATCAGTTTCAAACCAATCTTCTTGAGCTCCACCTCCACGTTGGCTGTAATGGCTTCAAGGAACTTGTCACGGTCGCTGTTCAACTCCTCGATAGACATGGTGGCGATGACGAGACGCAACTGACCGAAGAGGATATCGCGAGCCATTTCCTGAATCTGTTGTGCATTCTGTCCAAGCAAACGCTCCGCAGCAGCAGCCATGTATTCAGGATCGGTGCTGATACCTACGGTAAAACGGCAGGGGACATCGACGCGGATGTTCTGACGTGAAAGTGCGTTGGTAAGGTTAGCGTCGATTCCGATAGGGGTCAGGCTCATGTAGGCATAGTCCTGAATGACGGGCCATACAAAGGCACCACCACCATGCACACAGTTGGCAGATTTCTTGCTTCCGCTTCCACTACCGTAAATTACTAAGATTTTGTCGGCTGGGCACTTGCGGTAGCGGTTAGCCAAGAACACGATGATAGCTAGTACCAAAACGGCACACACGATGATAAGAGTTAATGGATCTTGCATCATAGTTTTTTAGATTATTATTAGGTTTTTGATTTAAACAGTTTACTGAGATACTACAAAACGGTTTGCTGTGATACTATATTTTCTCTACTAAAAGGATGTTGTTGATTACGTCAATTACCTGCACTTTTGTACCGGTAGGAATCATTTCACTTTCCTCTGTCTTTGCATCCAGTTCCTGAATGGAACCATTGAAGCTGACTTGCACTTTGCCCATGCCTTGGCCGGCAGCAGGAATGCGCAGATATACATCAACGGTCTTACCTTTAGCATCTTGGATGTCGAAAGCTCCATTGTGCTGCAATTTCATCATCTGGCGGAACAGAAAGATGAAAATGGCCACAAAAAGGCAACCTACGGCAACAGCAATAATACCCAATACCACTTGGTTGTTAATGGTATTCGACAAACTGACTCCTGCCCATCCTACGCCTAACAAGAAATAAATGACGTTGCGTATGGAAAGGAGATGCATGGCCCCCACATCGTCGAGACTATCGGTAGAGGTGTCTATGTCCACGTCAGTATCCATGTCGCTGATACCCATGAACGACATCACGATTTGAATAATGAAAATAATGGAAGCGAAGATGCTGATACCCCAGTATATCTTTAGAAAGGGGTCAAGTGAGTTGTACCATTCTAACATATTTTTGTCTTTTAATAGTTTTTATACTTACCCTCTTATCTCTCTCCTTTTGACTTTTTGTAATCTGTGGCGTGATGAGAGCGTTTTGTTTCCTTTTTTGTGAGACATGACAAAGATACAATTATTTTTGAACAAAAATGTTTTTTTAACACATTTTTGTTGTAAGTTTGCACAAATTATGAAGTGCACATTGCAAAACATACATGTTTTTGGCTATTGTGGCTTCGTTTAACGTTTTTTTTTGTGAAAAATAAAAAGAAGGTCATACTATCATGCATCCATTATCACAATTTCATTTTTGCCCCAAATGTGGTTCGGGGCATTTTGTAGAGAACAACGTAAAGTCGAAGCGTTGCGAGGCTTGTGGATTCGTATATTACTTTAATCCGTGTGCCGCGACGGTGGCTGTGATACGTAACGAGAAAAACGAGATACTTTGTGCCATTAGGGCCAAGGAACCTGCTAAAGGAATGCTTGACTTGCCAGGAGGCTTCTGTGACAGCTACGAGACGAGTGAAGAGGGAGTGGCCCGGGAGGTGTTCGAAGAAACTGGCTTACGCGTGACGCGCACGCAGTTCTTATTTTCTATCCCTAATGTCTATCCATATAGTGGATTCGAAGTTCATACATTGGATGCCTTCTTCCTGTGTGAGGTAGAGGGGCATGACATGGAGGCTATGGACGATGTGGCAGAGTTGTGCTGGATACCTTGTTCCGAACTAAAAAGTGAGGCATTTGGCCTTAACTCCATCAGGATTGGCATAGAAAAAATAAAAAAAATGCTAAATATATAAGGTATTCTATTATTTTTCGTACCTTTGCAGCCACGAATTGAAAATGACCTTGCGAATATGTGCAGAATTTTTGTGCTTGAGTTTCTTGGAACGGATAGCGGAAATCTGACGTTGACGTGAGAAAAACTAAAAGATAAATATGAAAGATAATCTGGTGATTGTTGAGAGCCCCGCAAAGGCAAAGACGATTGAGAAGTTCTTGGGTGAGGATTACCGTGTGATGTCAAGCTACGGTCATATTCGCGACCTTAAGAAGAAAAGCTTCAGCATTGATGAGAAGACCTTCGAGCCCCAATATGAGATTCCAGCCGATAAGGCTAAACTGGTGGCCGAACTGAAGAAAAAGGCACAAGAGGCAAAGACCATCTGGCTTGCATCCGATGAGGACCGCGAGGGAGAGGCTATCAGTTGGCACTTGAGTGAGGTGTTGGGCCTGAACCCAGAAACCACCAAGCGTATCGTGTTCCACGAAATCACCAAGAATGCCATTCTTGAGGCTATACAGCATCCACGTACCATCGACCTTAATTTGGTAAATGCCCAGCAGGCTCGACGTGTGCTGGATCGTATCGTGGGTTTTAAACTTTCTCCCCTGTTGTGGCGTAAGGTAAAGCCAGCTCTCTCTGCCGGTCGTGTGCAGAGTGTCGCTGTGCGTCTTATAGTAGAAAAGGAGCGTGAGGTAAATGCTTTCAAGAGCGACTCTTACTACCGCGTTATTGCCCTTTTTACTCTTCCTGGTGGAAGCGAGGAGGTAAAGGCAGAGCTGAGCCGTCGATTTGGCACAAAGGAGGAGGCACAGACCTTCTTGGAGAAGTGTAAGGAAACGACCTTCACCATTAGTGACATCACAACAAAGCCTTTGAGACGTTCGCCCTTCCCTCCCTTTACCACGAGTACACTCCAGCAAGAGGCTGCTCATAAGTTGGGCTTTACTGTGGCACAGACGATGAGCATTGCTCAGCGACTCTATGAAAGCGGACGTATTACCTATATGCGTACCGATAGTGTGAACCTCTCTTCTCTCTGCTTGAATGCCAGCAAGGCTGTCATCAGCGAGACGATGGGTGAGGAGTATGTCAAGATACGCAACTACCACACCTCGGCCAAGGGTGCTCAGGAAGCCCACGAGGCTATCCGTCCCACATACATGGAGAATTCTGAGATTGAGGCCACACCTCAGGAACGTCGTCTGTACGACCTTATCTGGAAGCGCACCATTGCCAGTCAGATGGCAGATGCCGAACTGGAGAAGACCACGGTGACTATCAATATCGAAGGCATGACCGACACCTTTACCGCTAACGGTGAAGTGGTGAAGTTTGACGGTTACCGCAGAGTGTACCGTGAAACGATAGAAGATAATGACAGCGACAGCGACAGCGGAATCCTGCCTCCTCTTGCTGTAGGTGGTCAGCTTTTGGCCAAGGAGGTTACCGCTACAGGTCGTTACTCACAGCGCCCCGTACGCTATAATGAGGCAAGCCTCGTACATAAGTTGGAGGAATTGGGTATTGGACGTCCAAGTACCTATGCCAGCACCATTACCACCATCCAGCAGCGTGAGTATGTGCAGAAGGGTGACAAGCCCGGTGAACAGATGGAGAGCGAGGTGTTCACGCTGAGAGATGGCGAAATCAAGCACACCGTCAATAAGATCGTGCTTGGTGCCGAGCGTGGCAAACTGGTTCCCACCGATACGGGTATCGTGGTGAATGACTTCCTTTTGGAATACTTCCCCGAGATTATGGATTATAACTTCACCGCCGATGTAGAGAAGAACTTCGATGAAATTGCCGAAGGCAAGAAGGTTTGGGAGAACGTCATCAAGGCATTCTACAAACGCTTCAACCCATTGGTGGAGAAGACAAACAATATCAAGAGTGAGCATCGTGTAGGCGAACGCGTATTGGGTAATGACCCAGTGAGCGGTAAACTGGTGTCAGTCAAGATTGGCCGTTTTGGTCCTGTGGCTCAG
Source organism: Bacteroidaceae bacterium (assembly GCA_024401185.1). Lineage (GTDB taxonomy): Bacteria > Bacteroidota > Bacteroidia > Bacteroidales > Bacteroidaceae > Physcousia. The sequence goes on from JAKSLO010000092.1 coordinate 5,050, forward strand.
GTGGGTGTGGCCGAAGATGAGGAGAAGCCTCGCTTTGCCCAGTTAAAGAAGAACCAGAGTCTTGAAACCATTACGCTGGAGGAAGCATTGGAATTGTTCCGCTTGCCTCGCGAACTGGGCGAGTTTGAGTCAACGCCAGTCACCATTGGTGCAGGTAAGTTTGGTCCTTACGTGCTGCATGATGGCAAGTATGTGTCTATTCCCAAGAGTCTTGACCCATTGACAATCTCTTTGCTTGATGCCATCGACCTTATCCGCGAGAAGCGCAGAGAGGATGCCGAGAAGCACCTCCGCATTTTCACCGAAGAGGAGGAGATGGAGATTATGCGTGGTCGTTTTGGTGCCTACTTGTTCTATAAGGGCAAGAATTATCATCTTACCAAAGCCCAGCAGACGGAATACCAGTCGCTTACATACGAACAATGTATGGCTATCATTGAGGCACAAGACAGCAAGCCTACTACTGGCAAGCGTTTTGTTAAGAAATAAAGTTCAGAACTTTCATATTTCAATATTTGAAGATGAAACGCATCATCCTCATAGGTTATATGGGTGCCGGCAAGACGACCGTAGGGCGCCAGTTGGCATTGAACATGGGAGTACAGTTCTATGATCTGGATTGGTATATCGAGATGCGCTATCACACTCGTGTGGCTGACATCTTTGCTGAAAAGGGTGAGGCTGGCTTCCGTGAGATAGAGCGAAACATGCTGCACGAAGTGGCTGAGTTTGAAAATGTAGTGCTGAGCTGCGGCGGTGGTACTCCTTGCTTTTTCGACAATATGGACTACATGAACTCACTTGCCGAAACAGTTTACCTGAAGGCTACCCCTGAGGTACTGGCTCAGCATCTGAGGATGGGTAAGGTGGAACGCCCCCTCATCAAGGGCAAAAGCGACGAGGAACTGTTGACATTCATCAGGGAGTCGCTTGAAAAACGCGAACCTTTCTACAATCAGGCTAAGCATATAATAGATGTGAGTCTGTTGGACAATTATGACAAGATTGCTATAAGTGTAGATTTGCTGAAAGAAACATTAGGATTATGAAAAAGTGGCGTATTGAAGATTCCGAGGAACTCTACAACATCAAAGGATGGGGTGTGAACTACTTTGGCATCAACGAAAAAGGTCATGTGTACGTTTGTCCGAAGAAGAATAGCGTACAGGTGGACTTGAAAGAGCTTGTTGACCATCTTGAGAGTCGTCATGTGGCAGCTCCTATGTTGCTTCGCTTCCCAGATATCCTGGATAACCGTATTGAGAAGACCAATGAGTGTTTCCGTAAGGCTTCGAAAGAGTATGACTACCATGCCGAGCATTTCATCATCTTCCCCATCAAGGTAAACCAGATGCGTCCGGTTGTGGAAGAGATTATCAGCCATGGCAAGCGCTATAATCTGGGACTGGAGGCTGGTTCTAAGCCAGAGCTTCATGCTGTGCTGGCTACCAATATGGACTCTGATAGTCTGATTATCTGCAACGGCCACAAGGACCAGAACTTTATTGAATTGGCGCTCTTGGCCCAGAAGATGGGTAAGCGTGTGTTCCTTGTTGTAGAGAAGATGCCCGAACTTAAGATTATTGCCGACACAGCCGCCAAGTTGGGTGTTCGTCCAAACTTGGGCATCCGCATTAAACTTGCCTCAAATGGTTCGGGAAAGTGGAGTGAAAGTGGTGGAGACGCCTCTAAGTTCGGTCTGAACAGTTCTGAACTGCTTACTGCCTTGCAGATGCTTGAAGAGATGGGCATGGCTGATTGTCTGAAGTTAATCCACTTCCACATTGGCAGTCAGATTACAAAGATTCGTCGCATCAGTACAGCCCTTCGTGAGGCTGCACAGTTCTATGTGCAATTGCATCAGATGGGATTCAATATTGAGTTTGTGGATTGCGGTGGTGGATTGGGTGTTGATTACGACGGTACCCGTTCGAGCAATTCTGAAAGTTCGGTGAACTATTCCATCCAAGAGTATGTCAACGACTGTATCTATACACTTGTTGAGGCATCCAACAAAAACGATATCCCTCATCCCAATATCATTACGGAGGGAGGCCGAAGCTTGGCTGCCCATCACTCGGTGCTTATTCTTGATGTGCTGGAGAGTGTTTCAGCTCCACAGATGCCCGAAGACTTTACGCCAGGAACCGATGACCACAAGTTGGTTCACGACCTGACTGAGATATGGGACAAGTTGTCCAGTCGCTCTATGCTGGAGGACTGGCACGATGCCGAGGATATTCGTGAAGAGGCGCTTGACTTGTTCCGCCATGGCATCATCGACCTCAAGACACGTGCCCAGATAGAGTCGCTTTATTGGGCCATCAGTCATGAGGTGGCCGAGTTGGCACATCATCAGAAGCATGTGCCTGATGAACTTCGTAAACTTGACAAGCAGATGGCAGACAAGTATTTCTGCAACTTCTCACTCTTTCAGTCAATGCCCGATTCGTGGGGTATCGATCAGCTCTTCCCCATCATGCCTATCGAGCGATTGGACCAAGAGCCCACACGAAGTGCTCAGTTGCAGGATATCACTTGCGACTCTGACGGAAAGATAACGGCCTATGTCAATGGTGGGCAGCAAACGAGTTATTTGCCCCTCCATCCTGTGCGCGCGGGCGAACATTATTATATTGGTGTTTTCCTCGTGGGTGCTTATCAGGAGATTCTTGGCAATATGCACAACCTCTTTGGAGATACCAATGCTGTGCACATCTCCATCGATGAGAATAGCTATAATATTGACCAATTTATTGATGGGGAAACGGTGGCTGATGTCTTGGAGTACGTACAGTATGATCCCAAGAAGTTGGTTCGACGCCTTGAGATATGGGTCAGCAAAGCTATCAAGGATGGCAAGATTACTGAGGCAGAAGGCAAGGAGTTTATCAGTAACTATAGATCCGGCTTGTACGGATACACTTATCTGGAATAAAATAATCTCTGCTTCTCGCTTCTCGCCAATACGAGTGTGAGACCAGTAAGAAAGTCTTGGTACTACAAATATCAATCTACATTATTCGTTGACAATTCTCCGATTTCTGACAAGGAAATAGTGAATGGGTATGAATAATTGAATAATTAATTGAATAATCAAGTTAAATAAAACAAAGTATGCAAGATATCGATAAAGCAAATGTGGCAACTTCCTGCTCTGCCGATGAGGCTGTATGTGTGCGCCCTTCGGTGGTGGTCATCAAAGTGGGTGGTGCTGTGGTAGAAGACGCTACTTCGTTGGGTAATCTTCTGGAGCAGTTTTCCCGTATAGAAGGACCTAAGGTGCTGGTTCATGGAGGTGGCCGTTCAGCTACAAAGATTGCTACCAGTCTTGGCATTGAAAGTACTATGGTGGGTGGTCGTCGCATCACCGACGGCGATATGCTCAATGTGGTGACTATGGTGTATGGTGGTTTGGTAAACAAGAACCTTGTGGCTCTGCTGCAGGCAAATGGTGTAAATGCCATGGGATTGACTGGCGCCGACATGAATGTGATTCGTAGCCATAAGCGTCCGGAGAAGTCGGTCACCCTTGCACCTGGTGAGAAGAACCCTGTTACAGGCGAGATGGTAGAAGAGCCTACCAAGGTCATGGTGGACTTTGGCTGGGTAGGTGATGTAGATGAAGTGGATGGCAATCGTTTGGCCGCTCTTATACAAAGCGGTATAGTACCTGTGATGGCTCCTCTTACCCATGACGGTGAAGGCCACATGCTTAACACCAATGCAGATACCATTGCCAGCCAGACGGCTTGCGGCTTGGCTTCGGTTAACATGGCTGATAATTCTGACAAGAAGTTGTTCGACGTCACCCTCACTTATTGTTTTGAGAAACCAGGTGTGTTGGCAGACCCTGATGATGATAATTCTGCCATCTCTCTTATCACAGAGGCTTCATACGCACAGCTCAAGGCTGATGGCATCGTTTCTGGCGGTATGATTCCCAAGCTCGACAATGCCTTTGCTGCCTTGCACCAGGGGGTAAGTCGCGTTATCATCACCTCGGCAAACGATATCGAGGGTGCTCAAGGTACCACGATTACTTTGTAAGTAGGTCATTTGTGGGGCATCCCCTAAATGACATATTCAGCATAACAACAGAACTAACGGAGTATCTCTTTCCGTTGCTTCTGTTGTTATCTCACTTTTATTAGGTTAGAGCCTTTTTTTACTATGATGCAAAAAGAACGATTGGAATGGATAGATTTGGCTAAAGGTATCTGTATGCTGTTGGTAGTGGCAGGACACCTGTTTTGGGGACCTGGCAATACGGTCTTTCCCGAACAGATGTGGTTGGATAATTGTATGACAACCTTCCGCATGCCTCTCTACTTCGTTCTTTGTGGCATCTTTTTCAAGACCTATGGCAGTTTTTTTGAGTTCTTGCGTCGTAAGACGAACAATCTGCTCATTCCCTTTGTCGTTTTTCTTGTGGTAGGGCGACTGATTCACATCATGAGTGGCGTCTGGTTTCTGGGATGTCTCTTTTTCATCAACATACTTGGATACGGATTGATGGCTTTTGTTCGTAAGTGTCTGCCTACAAAAGTGCGTCTATTGCTTTCCTCTAAATTGTGGATACTGATTCCTACTTTCATACTCTTTTCCTTATGCTGTGGATGGGTGGGGCAGTATTGTCACGTTGACCAATGGATACACGTTCCTAAATTGTTATCCGACCAGTTAGCTTATTTGGGTACATCTATAGTGGCTTTGCCCTTTTTCATGATGGGTTATCTGCTTCGCACGCAAACTCGTTTCATATCGAACAGGACAGCTGAAACTGCTCCCACTTCTTCTGTGGCAGTTACTAACCAGAGTGGTGATGCCATCCATGCCGAGAGTAATAAGGCTGTCCATACGGAGAGTAATAAAGCTATCCAGACGGAGGGTTTTAACATGGTTTGGAGTGTATTGGGTGTGTTGGCTTGTTTGTCAATTCCGGCAGTACTGGGATGGATTTATCATTGGCCCGTTTCGCTTTTTGTGTTCAATGAGTATGAAATGAGTATGCCAATCGTATATCTGTGTGGAATGGCAGGTACGATGGGGATGCTGTTGTTGGCTCGAATGGTGGTTCGTGTTCCGGTTGTGTCTTACATAGGTCGTTACAGCATCATTGTGCTCATCACACAAACCTACCTCATTTATTTGGCTAATTCTGCTGAGAGGCATTTCTTGGGTACTCATCTGGATGTACTCTATTGGTGCATCACTTTTGTGGCGGTTTTGCTTTTGGAGATTCCTGTCATTTGGTTCTGCAAGCGTTATTTGCCTTACATCTTTGCGCAAAAACGAGTGTTTTAAGACATTTGGGTGCTTTGCTTTTGGCAATGGTAAACAGTTTGGCCCATTAAAGGTCATACAAAATGGCATAATGATTGTACAGTTATGAAAAAAATCCTAATATTCACAAGATACTCTTCTGTTTACTTGCATAAATGAACATGGCTTCGTACTTTTGCGTTATAATCTGAACAGTAAGAAAAGAAAACGAATATGAAAACTAAGTTATTTGCCATTTGCCTGCTGCTGTTCGCCACATCGGGCATTGCAACAATCAGCGCACAGTCGCGCGCAAACACTCGCAACACAAATCCTAAGGGAACGCCATCGATTCCCGAAATATCTCCTTCCACCATCGGCAAACCATTCGACTTCTCGCCTGCTGCCATCAAGAAGTTTGACAAGGAGAACGACGACGGCATGTATAGCGATATCTATGACATCTTGGGAGGTGGATGCTCATTCTATTGCGGTTGCGAAATAGGTGAGCAGAAGGCAAGCAGCACCCTGAAGGCACAGGGTAAGTTCAACTATAAGGCAGGCAATGCACACGATCTCTCTCTTGAAACGACTTGGGCAGAAGGAGTAGAGGGCGATGGCATCGGCGAATGGATAGAGTATAAACTGCCTGCCACCAATCCTCGCATAACGCAGATCGTCATTGCCAACGGCTATGTGCGCACCAAGAAGGCTTGGACGGAGAACTCGCGAGTGGAAGCACTCGAGGTAAGCGTAAATGGCAAGAAGCACAGCATGCTCTATCTGAAAGATGTCTATGCTTTGCAGTACTTTGACGTGCCCACTATCGGCTATAACGACCGTGAACATCTGGACGGCAAGGCTCCCATCGTCATCCGCTTCAAGATATGTTCGGTTTATCCTGGTACAAAATACAAGGATACTTGCATCTCCGACATCTTCTTTGACGGAATTGACGTGCACTAACACGCCTGATATCCAAATGGGCGAGCAGTTGCAGACGCTCAGTAGCCACCTCTGAAAGCCACATCTGCCGAATCGGCTTGGTGTTGATTCGTAATTGGTCGAAAAATAAACTAATGAGGCTGTGTCATACTTTTGGCACGGTCTTTTTTGTTCAATGTTCGTTTTACCTTCGCATTACTTTCACTCACAGTTCACTCACAATTCTCCACGGATTTGTGAGCGCACCCTGAGTGCACCCTGAGTGAAGCGTGAAGGAAACGCGGGTGAAATGTGAAGGAAACGTGGGTGAAATGTGAAGGAAGCGTGAGTGAAGTGTGAGTGAAGCGTGACGGAATGGAACTGCACCAGTCATCCAAAAGCGCTTCTTCATGAAAATCTTTGTGAGGGCACTATGGGTGCACATCCCACGAATCTCAAGTATGCTTTTCGGACTGACCCGTATGCTTGCGTGGTGGAGCCGTACAAAACCCACGATTTGGAGAAAAGTTCATAAAAACAAAAGAGAGAACCCTTAAGGATTCTCTCTTGCGCTTCAGGATGGGCTTGAACCAACGACCCCATGATTAACAGTCATGTGCT
>JAKSLO010000093.1 GCA_024401185.1 Bacteroidaceae bacterium
CGGGTACAACCGGGTACAAAGGCGGGTACAAACACTTTTTTGTACCCGAAAACGTGATTTTTTGCTTTTTATGCCTTTTTTCTCTCTTGTTGTATTCTTTGCCTGTGTTGAGTTTAAGAAATGGGAATTTTTCCAGATCGTTAAATTCAGTAACTGATGTTCCCCCCAATAATTTGGTGGTGTGGGCAGAAATGATTATCTTTGCCATGGATAAAACAGCAAATGCTATGAAGTGGAAAGCAATATGCCTTTTGACATTCTTGATGACGATGGCTTGCGGGCTGTCAGCCAAGACTACGCTGAAGCCTAAGGCGGGTGGCGTAGAGGTGCCTCGTTGCCCTGCAAAAGGGGAAGTGATATGTCATACGGGCTTTGCCCTTTCATACAACCGTGATACGAACTGTGCCAACTGGGTGGCTTGGGAACTGACCCGAGAAGAGGCCAAGGCAAAGAATGTGGAACGTGTGAACGAGTTTAATGCCGATCCTTTGGTGCCAAAGGCCAATAGGGTGGAGTGGTACGACTATCGGCAGTCGGGATTCGACCGAGGTCACATGTGCCCTGCCGGCGACATGCGATGGAGCATGGAGGCTATGACGGACTGTTTCTATATGTCGAACGTTTGTCCACAGACGAAGGAACTCAACCAGAAGTGGTGGGAACATGTGGAGAGAGCTTGCCGCCGTTGGGCAGGCAAGGAGGGCAGCGTGTACATTTGCTGCGGTCCTATCTATGACAAAAAGTCGAAGGCACGTTACATCGGCAAGGATACGAAGGTGAGGGTACCCGACGGCTTCTTCAAGGTGGTGCTCTCGTTGCAGAAGGGTAAGGAGAAGGCCATCGGCTTCGTGTACCGCAACAACAATGAGAGGCAGACCATGGAGGATGCAGCGATGAGTGTGGACGAGGTGGAGAAGCTGACGGGCTATGACTTCTTCCCGACCGTAGAGAAAGGCCTGCAAGACCGTCTGGAGGCTGCGTATGACCTGCGTAAGTGGAATTGATTAAACCAAAGTTTGTTATTTCAGCATTGCTCTTATTCCCTACATTTTGATCATAGTCAAAAGTCGGGGGGTAGGGGGCTACTGTTTGTTTGCAAGAGTGTCAAGGTATTTGTTTTTCCATCGCCATACGTTTACGGTGCTTGTACCCGTCAGGTACGATATCTGAGTATTGTTGAAACCAGCCTTCATCAGGTAGAGGGCAAACAGTTTTTCCTCCTTGATTGTTCCCATTTGCATGGTTATTTGCTCCTTGAAGTCTGGGAAAAGCTCGTCAACGGCATTGATGAACATGGCTTCTTCTTTCTTGCTTATTTTTTTGTGCCCTTCGGCAGCCAGTCGGATGGACTGTACGACATCTTCTGCCTTGTCCTCCAGTTCGGCTTGGTGAAGCAGGTTTATGAACTGCTCGTTTTGTTCTATGCGTTTAGACAGTTCGTCGTCTTTCTGCCTTAGCTCTTCCTTGCTCATTTGCAGTTCCGTATGTGTGCTTTGCAATTCCTGCATTTTCTGTTTCAGTTCGGCTCTGGCTTGTTTCAGTTCATTGTTCTGCGCTTGCACCTGTGCTTGCAGGTCATGGTTCAGCGTGCGAGTGCTTTGCAGTTCGTTTGTGGCTTTGAGCAACTTTCGTAGCTGTCTGTTTTGTATAATGACGTACACGGCTATCATTATGGCGAATACGGCAATCGAAATGATAGTAATTGTCCTTACCTTCGCCTTATAGTCTTGGTTCTCTTCCTTCAGCAATTGCTCAGCTTCCTTATCGTGATGATAGTTGTACTGGTTCTTAACGGTGGCAGCTAGTTCCTGTCGTTTGCCAAAGTCTAAAGTATCACAAACCATGAAAAACTTTTTGCCATACTCTGCTGCTTTTTCATATTCATGTTTCTCTTTGTAAATCAAAAACAGGAATTTCAGCGCATCGTATTTCTCTTCGAATTTCTCATTGTAATTTAATACTTTTTTGAACTCGACAATGGCAGAGTCTCTGTTGGAGAAATCTTTGTAGAAAACTCCTATGTCGAATGGGTTGGGTTCTACTTTCATAAACGAACAATAGTCCATTAGCATCTTATGTGCTAAGAGTGCATTTGCGGTATCTCTGTTGTTGCAGCAGTCGTGTAGAAGGTTGTATAACACAATACTGTCTTGTAGTTCTATGGGCACAGACAGATATTGTTCAACAATCTTATCCAAATACTTTTTTGCTTCTATGGTGCTATCCATCATAGCATATCCATTGCTTAGGTGACCAAGTGCAAAAATATCAGAACGGTTCAGTAAATGACATAGCTCCAATTCTTTTTTTGCTGTTTGGATGGAATTAACGTAATCCTGTACGGTTGAGTAGATATATGAAATGTTTGAATATGAGTTCCTAAGTATAGCGGAGTCAATGGTGTTATTGTTATCTACGTTTGTCGATTTCAAGAAGTATTCCAATGCCCTTGGTGTATCTTTCAGGTCTCGGTACACGCTTCCAGCATAGTGGTATGCTTCTTGCTTCTCTACATCGCTTCCCTTCTCCTCGAAGTATTTCACCACGCGTTTGATGTCTTTGTCTGATGTAGCCACGTCATAGTTTTTGTCATGCAGGCGTATGTTGAGCAGGTCATATTTCATCTGGGTATATTCGTCCTCCTCTCTCACGGCATGTGTCAGGGAGTCGAGCATGGTAATGGCTAACTTAGGGTTCTCATCACCCACAGTCTTGATCTGCTCCAATTTGTCCAAGGTCTTGTTGTGCTTTCCGCATGCCAATAGAGTGAAGATAAGGAGTGTTAGGATCTGATATTTTTTCATGATGGTTTTATGTTTTATGTGCAAAGTTACAAAAAAAAGTGTTATGTATGTGTGTCTTTGACGACTTTTTCGTTACTCGCACCATTACATTTATTACATTTTCTGATTTTTTGCCCATACTCCAAAACTGTCATTTTTGTAACATGATTCGATTATTACGTTGATAACGAGATAGATATAATGTTTCATTTTTGACAAAAAAAATATTTTTCAAAATGTAATGAAATGTAATAGCTTTTTTTTTGAGGGAAATAAGTTTTGTTGTAATTTTGCCGCCGAAAACCAAATAACCATTATACCCAAATGAAAACAAAAAAACTTTTAATCATTGCGACTTTTTTAATTACATGTTCACCTATAGCGGTAGCAGATGGAGGAGTTGAAGGTGAAAATGTCGAAATATCAAAAGCAAGGACATGCTGAATTATATGATGTAAACAAATAATATAGAAGTTATGAGACTATTTAGATTATTATTATTATTTGTGTGTTCTCTGACATCTCAAGCTCATGGCACTACGCACAAATGGGAAAAACCGAATGTATTGTATTCTAGAAGCGAGTGCATGATTCTTCAAGAGGTGGTGTTTAACGATACAGCCACGATTCTGCATTTTATGACAAATATGATGCCAGTGGATGACAATTATATTGTTAATCAGTGTTGTCTGGTGGATTACAATGGAAAGCGCCATCGTATTCTGTCAGCAGATGGCATAGAAGTAGGGTATAGTCAGACAACGATACCTCCAGTCGGAAGCAGAAAAATATCTCTATGCTTTGAACCCTTGCCTGACCATGAACATCCTTTTGATCTTATAGAGACCCCAACGTGGTTAGGCCGTTACATGTTGGGAATAAGTAACGCTTCCATAGTTGATTCTGAGAGTATGGACCAAAAGCATAATGTTCGTCAAGATAAGGTGTGGGACAAAGACACGGTAACCATAATCGGAAAGATGGATGTGAAGGCTATGCAGAACGGTAAAGAGTATAGAGTTTCGTGTTCGTTTAAGTTGCTTGATGGTAGTGAGTATGCTATTCCTGATGTCAAAGTTGAGAATGATGGGGCATTTGTGTTGAGATACGTGGCAGATAGGCCTTCGTTGTCTAAGTTGGTGTTCGATTCAAGGCGCATTCCTTACTTTGCCTATCCTGGTGATACGCTGATGATGCATGTAGATGATTTCGAAGGCGTCAATCATCGTGTAACTTGGACGAGCAAAAAGGGATACGACGTTCATTCGAACCTTCTTTCAGCTTGCGTATATATGTTTCCTGACTATTATACAGAGTATGTAGGTAGATACAAATATCAGACGCAGCAAGAGTGTTTTCGTGAGATAGACTCGCTTGCAAATGTATGGACAAGGGTAAATGATTATCTGGCCATGAAGTACCATCTGACAGCTTTCGAACATGATGTACTTAAGCAGCGAATGCTTGCCTATTTTGGTGCAGTACGTGCGAAATTCATCTACCTGCAAGAGTCTCTTTATAGAGCCAAGACAATTACGCTTAGTCGTTCTGAAATAAGTGAAGAGATGCTAATGGATTATGATGCAATAAGAAGTGTTGAAATGTCGGGAGCATCTCGCTATTGTTCCGATATTTTGGGCATTAGAGAGATTCTGGATATCGTGAATAATCTGAATGCATTCATGAGCATACCTGCATTTCCCCAGAACGAAAGGGCAAAGGTTTTATCAAGATGGCTTGCTAAGTTCTTTCGCGTTGAAGAATCTCAGATAGATAAAAATCATCCCATCTTCCTATACTCAGAAAAGAGATGAATGGTTGTGTGTAAGAATCCAAGTATAAACAAAAAAGAATTAAGAATGAGAAAAGTTTTGTTTTTCTTGTGCGCCGTGTTTGCATTTCAAGCTGCCTATGCCCAGAACAGAAGTCATGGTGGGTATAGTGCATCAGACTTGAAACGGATAAACAAATTTCCGATGGAAGTTACACTTGATAAGAGTAATATGGAATGTATCTATGAACATTGGGTATATGACACATTCTTTGGTCATTGGACTTGTCAGGAGATGATTCTGCTTCATGGAAACAAGTATTCCGAGTTCATGGATTATCAGATGTTTAGGCTTGACTCTGTGGAATCGACAAAGGATAAAAAACATCTGACCATAGGTGAGATACAGAAAATCAGGAAAGATTATAATATTGTGACTTCGTCAAACTCGTACAGTTATCTTATTAGGAATAATAAAACAGGCAAATATGACGTTCATGACAAGGTTATGATTGACGGGTTTGTATATCAAGACTCTTTGCCCAAATGGAATTGGAAATTGTCGGATTCCACTACCACCTATTGTGGACATGTGTGCCGTAAAGCCACGACACATTTCCGAGGGCGCGATTGGATAGCATGGTATTCGGATATCCCTGTCAATGCCGGGCCTTGGAAGTTTTCCGGGCTTCCTGGTTTGATTCTTGCCGTATATGATACAACTACCCATCAGCGCTTCATTGCTAATACTTTACGCAAGGGTGGCAATGCCGTCAAGAAGGTGGATAGAAAAGAAATGAAGACTACACGTGAGTACTTCAATAAGGCTTTGAAGGAATACAAGATGAACCCTCTTGGAATAATTGGCGGAACAGACCTCATGCCAAATGCTGTGAATGAAGTAGGGAACACCACTACACCAAATCGCCGGCTTTTCTTCAATCCAATAGAGTTAGAATAAGAAATATTTGGTATTTCCTTGTCTTTTTCTCGTTTTCTTCATATATTTGCAAACAGATTGCATGATACTATCAAGTAGCTGTTAGTCTGCTATGAGTCTGCTGTTAGCCTACGTCTGCCTTTCTGGCTTCAGTCTTAAAAACTCTACTTTATGAGGAGAAATAAAGCATTAATCAGGAATCATCCCATCTTCCTATACTCAGAAAAGAGATGAATGGTTGTGTGTAAGAATCCAAGTATAAACAAAAAAGAATTAAGAATGAGAAAAGTTTTGTTTTTCTTGTGCGCCGTGTTTGCATTTCAAGCTGCCAGTGCCCAGAATAGAAATTTTAATAGAATATGCAAACTTCCTGCCACTAAAAAGATTGATGTGAGTGAGTTTGAATGCATATATGACTACTGGGTGCAAGACACCGTGCTCGAGAGGTGGAATAAGCGAGAAATGATTCTGCTTGTAGGGAAGAAGTGGAATAAATACATGAATTACAATTATTTTAGGCTTGATTCTGTGATTTCGACCAAGGACAAATCAAAACTTACCGTTGGACAATACGAATCTATAAAAAAAGAGTATGATATTGAATGGGGAAGCGATATGACAAGTTTCATTCTGAAGAACAAGACTGATGGAATGTTGCAAGTCTATGATAGGGTTATGCTGGACAGATTTGTATATTCCGACTCTATACCCAAATGGAATTGGAAACTTCATAATGAGACGAAGAAATATTGTGGGTATGTATGCCATAAAGCTACTACGCGTTTCCGCGGACGCAACTGGGTAGCATGGTATTGTGACCTGCCTGTTTCAGAAGGACCATGGAAATTCTCCGGCTTGCCTGGCTTGATTCTTGCTGTGTATGATACAAGCACCAACCAACGATTCATAGCCAATACGGTAAGAAAGAAGCAAAACGCTATCGTTTTAGTAGATAGAAAAGAAATGAAGACTACACGGGAACGCTTTAATAAAGCCTTAAAAGAATACAAGGGGAATGCAGGAACTATGATTGCAAACTCGGGTTTGGTACAAAAAGTAACGAGTACAAATGGCGACAGCGGTCCTTCGTATAAACGAATCTTCTTCAATCCAATTGAGTTGAAATAAGGGATATTTGGGACATTCTTTACATCTGCTTGCTTAGCATGGCTGAAATTCATCCTATGTGCCTATTACCTGTCCCCGAGGTTCGCTCGATTGGCTTACGTCTGGCTTACGTCAAAACACGTAAGCCAGACGTAAGCCAATCGAGCGAAAGTAAGGTGAAGATAATAGGTTGCGTGTGAGAATCCAAGTATAAACGAAAAACAAGGATAGTAGAAACTTCAGTAACAACAGAATGATTAGAAACATACTGATACTTATTGTACTCTTGCTGACTTCGCTCAGCGCCAACGCCCAAGGGGTGTTGAAGGGTCATGTGGTGGACGAGGGTGGAGAATCCTTGCCTGGCATTATCGTAAAGGTGTATGATGCCGCAGGCGAGAAACTGCTGGCCTATGGCACCACCGATGACAAGGGTGGCTACAGCATAGATGCACCCCAACAGGCAGGAGGGATGCTACTGAGGTTCAACGCCATGGGCTACGGACAGGAAGAACGAAAAGTGGAGAAGTTTGGCGACATGGGACGCATCGTGCTCAAAGAGAGCGAGATGGTGATGAAAGAGGTGTCGGTGAGGGCAGCTCCTGTCACCACGCGCGGAGACACCATCAACTATAATGTGGCACAGCTCAAGGACAAGAACGACCGCAACATAGAAGACGTCATCAAGAAGATTCCCGGTGTGGAGATAGAGGGAAGCGTCATCAAATACAACGGCAAACCCATCAACAAGTTCTACATCGAGGGAGCCGATATGCTGGGAGGTCGCTACAGTCTGGCCTCAAAGAACATCGATGCCGATGACATCGTTACCATCAGCGTGTATCAGAACCACCAACCCAAACGTGCCTTGAAGGGCATCGTGCTGTCCGACCAGGCAGCCCTCAACCTCAAGCTCAAGGAGCAGCGCATGCTGAAGCCCATTGGCAACGTGAGCGTGGGCATGGGATATGGAGATGAGGCGTTGTGGAGCGCAGAGGCGTTCACCCTGCTTGTGGCTCCCAAGAAGCAATTCCTCATCACGGCCAAGGGCAACAATATGGCAAGGTTCTACGACGACGAGTCTGCCGACAACTTCAGCGAAGGGGGCAGCGTGCAACCCTTGACGGTAGGCAGGCTGCAACCTATACTGACGGGCACTTCCTACGTGCCGACCACAAGGTCGCAGAGCAACCGCTCTGCCTCAAGTTCGTACAACTCATTGTGCAAACTCGCCGAAGATGTACAGCTGACCATCAACGGAGGGTATCAATTCAGCCGTATAGGCAACCGGCAAGACAAGCGCACCACCTTCTGGACAGAGGGGGAGAATGCCATTGTGATAGACGAGAACAGCCAGAGCCGAGCCACTACCCACCAGGGATGGCTCACGCTGAAGTTTGAAAACAACAAGCCGACACTCTACATAGACGAAATACTGAAGGCGGAGGGTGAGATACGCGATTACCGCGACTGGCTGACCGGCAATAGCAGCATAGGGCAGAAGGTGAAGACGGGCAATTACCTTATCACCAACGACCTGGAGGCTGTCTGGCGCAGAGGTAACACGGCATTCAACCTGCTGTCGTTCACCACATGGGGTAATGCTCCGCAAAACCGTCTGACAGCCACGGCAACCACCTCCACCACCAACGACTCGCTCATAGTGAGCCAGGACATGGAGGGAATGAAGCTGCATACGCAGGAGTCAACCTCCTATTCGTGGGTGTTGTCTCGTGTAGTCACCTTGGCACTCAATGCCTCTTTTCAGGCCGACTACGACTGCATGGATGCACGTTTTGTGAGGATGGACGAATACGAGTCGATGCGCTATGGAGGCTATGGACTGAAGACGGAGGTCACCCCTACGCTTTCGCTCTCGGCAGGAAGCATGGGTGGCAGCATCAGCATGGTGGGTGAGATAGACAACCTGCACTATAAGGACCGTCTGGATGGGGTGCGCTATGACTACGACAAACCGCAGGTAGGTGTGCGTGCTTCGTTCAGTTTCAGGTTCCGTAGGCCCCTGATAGTGACAATGGGAGCCAGTCACATGCGTTCACTGGGCAACATGACGAATTATATCACGCAGTCGGTTTACACCACCTATCGCAACCGAAGTGCCTTGGGAACAGGTCTGCTCAACACCCACGACAAAACGTCAGCCAACATGGGGCTTACCTATCGAAACGTGCTCAATGGTGTGAATGCCAACGTACTGGCTAACTACCAGCATACCCGTGGAAACGTTACGAGGGGCAGTATGGTGACCGCCAGCCAGACGGTCAGCCTTCACGAGAAGCGTAGCAATGACGCAGACCTATGGATGGTGGCAGCCCGTGTGTCGCGCAACATCTATGACTGGCATACCGTTCTCTCGCTTACGGGCGATGTGTCCATCAACAATGTGGAGATGCTTCGACAGGGCACGTTCTACAAGATGAGCAACAACATATACAGTCTGGAGGGGAGTGTGAAGGCATCGGTGTTCCGCCGTTATGCTGCCTTGGACGCCAGTGCACGCTACACTCTGTCCACTCAGCACGTCAGCATGCAGGACGTCACTACGCGCAACAACGACTATAGCCGTAATGCCGGCATCACAGTCTTTCCGCTACCAGGTTGGGGAGTCTATGTGCGAGCCAACAGCACCTTTGTGGAGGTGCCCACAACCACGTCGTCGCACTACAGCAATTGCCTTTACCTGGATGCAGGTACGCAGTATGCCTTTGGCAAGTTTGAACTGGAGGTGTCTGCCCGCAATCTCACAAACCGCAAGCGATATCAGTTGCGCCAGTTCTCCACCTGCGACACCTTCGACTACATCTACTACCTGCGTCCGTTGGAAGCCACAGCCACCTTGCGTTATAGCTTCTGAGTCGATAATGCATAATTCATAATTCACAATTGATTTCGTCGAGCTCTACGACCTTCACAATTCACAATGCATAATTGACTTCGTTGAGCCCTACGACCTTCTTCTGCCTATTCGAGCGTCACCCTTCAAGAACATTCCCTCGTGGTAGTTAGGGTGGGGTAAAAAGCCGCCTAAAAAATCGACGTATTATTTGGCAGTTTCGATTAATATGTGTATTTTTGCAAAAAAGTTATTCCTAAAAGTGTAATAGAGATGATAAATGTAGCGAATCCGATATACGATGCCGTCTTCAAGTACCTGATGGAAGACAATCGTGTGGCAAAGACCCTGCTTTCTGCACTTCTCAAGCGAGAGGTGACTGAGGTAGAGGTGCGCAAGCACGAGTATTCCAACGGTGCTCGCGACAAGATATCTATGTTCCGCATAGACTTCGGTGCTCAGGTAAGGCAAGATGACGGTTCGCTGAAACTCATCCTAATAGAGCTTCAGAAGACCTGGCTTGAGACGGAAACGCTTCGCTTCCGCCAGTATCTGGGTATGCAGTATGCTGACCCAGCCAACATCATCAAGGACGAGAACCCGGAAGGATACGGCATCCCTATGGTGACGGTCTATCTGCTGGGACATCGTGTGGGCGATATCGAGGAGCCTGTCGTCTATGTCAATCACAAGTCGTATGACTACGATGGCAATGAGGTGAGTAAGGGCGTGCCCGACCCATTCATCGAGAGTTTGGTGCACGACAGCATAGTGGTTCAGATACCCCTTCTGCGCGGTCAGGTAAACAACCGCTTAGAGCATGTGCTGAGCGTTTTCGACCAGACACACAAGGACAAGCACAACCGCCAGCTGCTGAACATTGACGAGAGGAGCTACGTAGATGACGAGGAGATGACCCGCATACTGAACCGTCTGCTATCAGCTGCATCGGATGCCAAAGTGCGTCAGGATATGAACGTGGAGGAGGAATACTTCCAGGCTATAGAGAACCGTGACACTGCCATCATGCTGCGTGACCAGAAGATAGCCGAGCGAGATGCCTTGCTTGCTGAACAAGGCGCTCAGTTGGCAGAACAAGGCGCTCAGTTGGCAGAACAAGGTGCTCAGTTGGCAGAACAAGGTGCTCAGTTGGCAGAACAAGGCGCTCAGTTGGCAGAACAAGACGCTCAGTTGGCCGAGAAGGACAAGGCATTGTTAGGCTATGCAAAGGCTCTTAGGCTCTCAGGAATGTCGTTCGAGGAGATATCATCACTTACCACATTGCCAGTAGAGGTGCTGAAAAGTAATTTGGACTGAGAAAGACAAGGGAACAGGTCATTCGGAAACACAAAGGTGCATTTGCACACTTTTTTGAGTGAAGTCTTTGGTGGTTCAAAAAAGATGCACGCCTATAAATCAATATATTATGAATAAATCAATCCTTGAAACTTCTTTATTGTGTTTTTCGTTTATGGCACTTGTGCTTTGCTCGTGCTCAAAAAAGCCTCAGGCCATCATTGAACTGACACCCGTGGCAGACTATGACAAGAGTTTTGCCGACAAAAGAATAGAGCAAGCCCTTGAAGGACGACTGGAGGAACTCCATGTCAAGGCTGAGGCCACAAAGGAAGGTGATGCCATACAGGTGGCTATTATTGAAAAACCCGATAGCGTTGACATGACTTCCGTAGAGGATGCCCTTACCTGGTCGGGACAGCTTGTGCTGCGTGAGAGCCAAGGCGATGTGGTTGACTTGACCAATAAGATAGGGGATATCAAGATGACATATTGTAGTGTGGAACCTGATGTCAAAGGTGATGGCAGCAATTTGAAACCTGCGATAGACATTACCTTCATAGAGAACTATCACAAGACCTTTTCTGTGATAACCGGCAGAAATTTACTCAAGACGATAGAGCTTGTCATGGATGATTCGCTTTTATGTGCACCCGTTGTGCTGCAATCCATCGATAGTGGTGTCATACAGATTACTGGAACGAGTGCTGCAGAGAACGGCAAACTTAATTCCATTTGTCTGGCTATCAAACATCCTATACCCGTCAGAATGAATGTTCGGAAGTGAACAGGTGCTTGTCAGTTCGAATGGGCAGAAGAAGGCCGTAGAGCTCGACGAAGTGAATTGTGCATTATGTGTTGTGAAATGAAAAACTAAACTTTGATGATGAAAAAATAGTATTTTCTTACTCAGTAGAACTATTATATTTTGATGTATCGATTGTAA
>JAKSLO010000094.1 GCA_024401185.1 Bacteroidaceae bacterium
GCCACCTTCTTGTTGAGTGCCTCGGTGGTAACAGCCGTGCTGCGCACATCGTCTACGATGCCAGTGGCAAGAAACTCGGGCGTATAGAGGTCTTCCAGCTCGATGGTGTGCATGCAGTCCTTATCATACGAGTCCTTGGCAGCCATGCCGATAAGTGGCAGCACGCAAGGGTATGCCAGGTTTTGTTTGTCGGGATTGCTGCTGTTAGCCCATTCCAGATACTGCTCGATGGTGGCACGTGTAGAGTAAGGTCCGTCGCCGCAGAACGTCTTCGTGTGGTTGATTATCTTCAAGTCGTCTTGGCTGTATATACCGCTCTCAAGCATCTTGTGGCATGCCAGTGCAGCGCTGCCGCCCTGTGAGTAGCCCGTTACAAGGGTGTGGAAATTGCCTGCGAAGGTGTATGTCATGGTCTTCTGAACCGACTTGATGTAGTCGATGGCAGCCAGATAGCCGTCGATGCAGTTGCGTGCCGTCACGTCCTGTATGAGGTAGGGGTGCTGCTTGTAGGCCGAGATGCCATATCCGCAGTAGTCGGGACAAACCACCAGACACTTCTCATCGGCCATGGCGCGCACAGCCGCGTCGGGAGCCACCGAACCCGTAGGCGCTTCGGGATTGGAGGTCACGGTGGGGTGGCAGTTGAGCATTCCGAACTCGATGTCCTTTTTCTCGGGGGCGTAGATCACACCCGACAATCTTGTAGGATTGTTGTTGCCGTCGATGCTCATGTAGGTGTATTTGTACGTGATGTGGTAGCTGGCAAAACCGCTGGCATCCAGCATACTTGCCTTGTGCATGCCCTTCTTGGAGGCTTGTGTCCTTTGATAGGTGGAGTCGGGGACGAGGCGCTCAACCTTGTCAACCGATACGTCGTAAACCTCAACGCCCCATCTGTTTTCAAAGCCCTCGGGCAGGGTGTTGAGTTCTTCCAGCAGTCGTTGCTTGTGGCTGCTGTTGGTCAGGCAAGCGGCAAGCTGCTCCATGTTCATGTCTTTCAGACTTACATCTTGAGCCAGGGCAGCAGATGACATAAAGTATGAGGTGGCAGCAAGGAGTGCTGCGAGAGTATTCTTCTTCATTATTTTACGAGTACTTTCTTGTGGTTAATGATGTTGATGTGCTTCTTTGCAGGGGCATTGAGCGTGCGTCCGTTCACATCGTAGATGCTTTGCAAGGCATTGCCTTCGCTGCTTACCGCTTCAATGGCAGTCTCCTCGTCGTTGGTGGGCAGTGTGAGTGCCTTGACGGCAGCCGGGATGTCCTGGGGCAGGAGGTAAGCCTTGAAGGCACCGAGCGTCTTGCTCGAGCTATATTTGTAGAAGCCCACATTCTCGTAGTTGTTGTCGCAGCTGAGCACGAGCACGTGTGTTGAATTCAGGTCGCTGACGGGTGTGTCCTTGTCGACACCCTTCAGCAGGTTGCTTTCGTACGCCGCATCTGTGGTGCCGTGTGTCACCATGCGCAGGCAAAGCTTCTTGCCTGCATCCGTCTTGTCGGTCTTGATGATGACAGCCTGTCCCTTGTTGATGATGCCATCTTCAATAGGCAGCAAGGTGGCTACGCCGTCGCTCGCCCCTGCCAGCACATAGACCTTGGGTGCATGTCCCTCGCTGTATTGCTCGGTGGCAAGTTCGTAGTCGCTCTCGTTGCTGTAGAAGGTGACGTAGCCCTCCAGGCGTGCGTGTGGGGTAATGGTGTGCGTGCTGGGAATAGCAAGGTCGGTGAGCGTGTTGCCAGCGATGTCAAGGAGTGCTATTTCTGCATCAGGCTTCGTGCTGATGAAGTACACCTCGTAGGGAGTGGTCTTGAAGCCCGACTTGTTGACACGCTTCAGACAGTTGTCGCGCACCACGTAGCAAATCTCGCTGCTTGGGTTCACTTCATGTCCGGCAGCGTCTGCATACATCAGCATGCCGTTGGCAACCGTACCGAGTTGGGTGGCGGCACTGGGATTGCTGATGCTGATTTCCTTTTCCTTGAAAAGGTCGATGGTTCCCTGTATGTTGTCGCACTCGTTCTGGCTGTAGATGAGCAAGGGCGTGCTGGGCATCGTGTAGCTGGTCTCAAGGTTCAGCGAGCGGAACTTCATACGGTGGTTCTCTGCTTCGAAGTCGCTGCTTGAGGTAGTAAACACACGAGCATCCGAGCCGAAGTAGTATGTGCTGATCTTGAACGGGTAGTGCATAAAGGCAAACTTGCCCTGCTGAATGCTGCTGCTTAGCATGACGCTGTTGGACTTCTCGTCCTTGGTAATCGGGTGTGCCTCGTTGATGATGCGAGTGCCGTCCACTCCCACTTTCCTGTTCAGGAACATGCACCAAGGTTTCAGCTCCTCAATCAGCACTTCTGCATTCGAGGCAGTCGAGATGTTGGTCAGCATGGCATCGGCATACACGGCATTTTCGAACACGTTGGTGTAGCGTTCCATGGTTTTGGGCGCATCTATCTTTACTGTCACGTTCTTGATGGCAAAGCAGCCAAAGAGGGCACGTTCCTTGAGTTCGGGCTCAGTGTAGAATGTTAGGGTCTTCAAGGGCGATGTCGATGAAAAGGCGTTCGGCTCAATTTTTGCATTTCCCTGAAAGACAAGGTTTTCTATCAAGATATTCTTGAATGCGTTGGTCTTGATTACGATGTTGCGTGCATTGCAGAATACGTTGCAGAAGCCCACCGAACTATCTGTGCTGCTTGTCAGCATGTTGGGGTTGAAGGCAGTTACATAGCCTCCAATCGTCATGATTGATGCTTCGTTGCCAGCCTTTCCTATCGTCATGCCGTAGCACATACCCAGAGTGCCACTGTACGTGACGTTACGTCCCAGGTAGAAGTCGCTTACCGAGGGTGTGTAGAATGCCTTCTCATCCACTTGCAGTGTGTTCTCGCCATCGGCCAGGGTAAGCGTGGCAAGATCCTTGCAATGAAAAGCATAGGCTCCCACCTTGGTGACATTGGCTGGCACAAAGGCAGACGTTACCTTTGTGTCATAGAACAGATAGGGTGTAACCTCCTTGACATGAGTACCCAGCAGCACCGATGTACATTGGGGGAATGATGCTTTGTCTGTTACGCCGTTGGTGGTGAAATGGCGGTCCAGATACACCGATTCTGCCGACTTGAAGTTGGCTGCGTCATAGTTAATCAGGTTGGGACTGTCATCGGCACCATAGAAACTGACCGACTTGATGTCGTTTGAGGCACTTAGCACGTCGAATGCGTTATCGCCAATAGTCGTTACGTAGGCAGGTATGCTAACCTCTGTCAGACTGTTGCGGTAGAATGCCTCCTTGCCGATGTAGGTCAGTTGGGCAGCGTTCTCCAGTTTTACGCTGGTCAAATTTGTACACTGGCTGAAAGCGCAGTCGTCCACGCTGATAAGGTCGGACCCCTCCTCTATGTCAACGGTCTGTACCTTTGTGTCGTAGAAAGTATAGGCAGGAATCTTTTTGCATCCTTGCTTGATGGTAAGTTGTATCTTGCTGCTTTCGTTGCACTTGTAGAAGGGAGCATAGCCATTGTTACCATTACTGGTGTTGGCATCAGGGTAGGTGAGCGTACGTGCCAGGTTGATGGTGTTGAGTTCCTTCATCCAGGTAAAGGCTCCCCAGTCGGTCATATAGCTGGTTCGCTCGCAGAAGAGTTCCTTGTCGGATGCCTCAAAGGTGAGTGTCTTGCAGCCGTCGCAGTCGTCAAATGCGTCACATTCAATAACCTGCACGCTTCCGGGTATGGTTATCGCGGTGACGCTCGTATTGTCCTGAAAGGCACCTGTAGCAATGGCACGCACAGGGTACTTCTTGCTGTTGTAGGTCACCTCAGAGGGGATGGCCACGTTTCCGCTATATTTTCCAGAGGCAGGCTTTACCAGCAGGGCACAAGCTGTGCTGTTGTCTACGTTGTGCGTGACGTTCTTGTATTTGTAGGAATACGACGTTCCGTTGAAAATCTGGAACCGCAGACCATTGGCGGTTACGTACGTCTGTGCCATCGTCCATGACGTGGTCATGGCAAGCATAAGGATGGATAATATCTTTTTCATATCTTAAATAAGGCGTGTAGCATCTGTTTCGTTGTTGTTATCTCTTTCTTGATGGAATGACTGTTTTTTCTTGATGGAAAAGTGACAACCATTCTTGTTGAACACGATGACTATCGCTGATGCTTTGAAGCGTATCAACGATGTATCGCTGCAAATGTACTAACTAATTTTCAAATAGCAAAATAATAGTGGAAGAAACGATAGAAAGTGCTATAATATTTATCTGTAGTGAGCCGATGATGTTATGAACTGAGCAATTCGGCACAAAAGAAAAAGCCCTTGTCCCGGTGAGGACAAAGGCTTGTTGTGTGATGCCTCCCGAGCACCGCAGCCCCCCTATTTACGGCTTTTGCCTAAGGGTAGAAGTGCAGAGGTATGGGTTGAGGCTTATGAGTTTTTGGATGATTATTCCATCATCCACCAGTCCCAGTTGAAGAGGTTCTTCTTCTGCATGTAGCTGGTGCTCTTGAATACGAAGAAGAGGTCGTGCTTGCCAGTTGTCTTGGTAAGGTTGATCTTGAACTCCTGGTACTTGAACTTGGTGTTAGGCACCTTCACCGTGCCAATCAGGGGACCATCGATGGCGTCGATGTGCAACTCGATGGCTCCACCATAAAGTACGCTGCTGCATGAGGCGGTGAAGGTCTTTGCGCCCTTGCCGAAGTCAACACCCTTGACAAGAAGGAACTCGCCATCATCGATGTCGGTTACAAAGAGAGTGGGATTCCAAGGTCCGGAAGGATTCTCGCGTGTGGTCTTCAAGCCGTAACCCCAAGCCATGGTCTCAGCCTCTACACGTCGGTAGGGGTTGAAGCTGCCCACCTGCTCCAGCTTGCAGTCGTAGAAGTAGGGGAGCTCCTGGATGGTGCCGTCGGCGTTATAGGTCATCTCGGCAGCCGATACACAACGCTGCTCAGCGTGGCGGCTTGTCTCAAGGCGATAGATGTCGTAGTTAAGGCCGAAGCAGTATGACTTGCCCTTGAAGTCAATGATGCCGGGATGGTTACCACGTGTCTGCGTGGTGTGGTTCATAATGTGGCCTTTGTATTCCCAAGGGCCGGTGGCACTCTTGCTCATGGCATAGCCAATGCCCTCGGGGCAGCAAGTTGAAGCGAAAGCCATGTAGTAGTTGCTGCCATGCTTGTAGAACCAGGGACCTTCCTGATAGTCCTTAATCTTAGGGTGCTTTACAATCTCGCCGCTATAGGAGATCATGTCCTCGTTGAGTTTGACCATATAGAGGTTGGGGTTACCCCAGTACATGTAAGCCTGACCGTCATCGTCAATCCACACCGTGGGGTCGATGTCGTCCCAATGCTCCTTCTGCCAAACGAGGGGTTCGCCCAAGGGGTCTTTGAAGGGGCCGAAGGGAGAGTCGGCCACCAGCACGCCAATGCCGTGGCCATGGATGGGGCAGTACATGTACCACTTGCCGTTACGCTCAATCACCTGTTCTGCCCATGCACCATTGTCGCCCTTGTACCACTTGAAGTCGCGGAGCGAAGCCACGGCACCATGGTCCTCCCAGTTCACCATGTCGGTAGAGGTGTAGAGCAGCCAGTCCTTCATCATGAAGCCGCCAGCCCCATCCTCATCGTGAGTGGTGTAGAGATATACGGTGTCGCCATGTACATAGGGAGCCGGGTCGGCGGTGTACTTGGTTTGAACGATAGGCATGTTCAACTGTGCTGTGGCAGAGAAAGCGCAAGCCAGTGTGAAGAGAGAAGTTAAAAGTCTTCTTTTCATTGGTAAATTTGTTAGTTATGTTTTTTAGTTATTTTGGATTAGTTACAAGCCATATTCCGTTAGGCATCTTTCATCTTGTTTTCGGGGATGAAGAGTGATGACATCACTTAGTGCGTTTTTTGTTTTAGCTGAAGGTTCTTTTGAAGTTGATGAGTTACCACCATGCCCAAAAGAAACCATTTGCAAAGATAGCACATTTTTTCCTATTGGCAAAGTTATTGACGGGTTATTTGCTCTGTGTGGCGGAATTAGCAACGTATTGAACAATTGTGCAACGATTTTATCTGTTTTATGTCCCGTACTTGCGTTTGCTTTTAGTCCTTTCTCATGCTTTTTTTATTCCGTTACTTCTTCCTGCTTTTCTCCTTTCCGCTTTTCTCCTTCGCCTTGTTTTTCTTCTTTTCCTACTTTGTCTCCCTTTACTTGCTTTCTCCGTTCTTACTCCGCAGTATGTCCATCGGTTCTCCATCGATTGTCCATCGATTGTCCATCGTTTCGATGGAGAACCGATGGGGATGTGATGAAGAAAATATGCATCAAATTTAGGGTAAGAGCGTATCTACGGTGGACAAAACACCTATGATGTGGTGAAGAAGTGCGATGTTGCGGCTTAGGTTGAATGCATAATACCATCTGTAATTCTGCTGGGACTGCAGTATTTTGGCACTTTGCCATAAAAAAACAAGAAGAAATTCATCATTATATAGAAAAAAACATTACCTTTGCGCTTGAAGACGTTTCGGAAACGATAAATGCAGGTCTCCTGCAAATTGTTTTTTTTGAGATATGGGAGCAAAGGTACAATTTATGTCCACTTTAGTTTGGGTTAAAACAGAAATGCCTTTTTGCTGAAACGAGAGTTTTCCCGATATTAGGGGATAGTAAACCGCTATCCTTCCATTTCGACAAATAATTACTATGATGAATAAAGTTCACTTTTTGATTGCCGCTGCGGCATTTGTATGTTTCACTCAGACAGTTACTGCCGAGAGAAAGGCTACTGTAGTTACCATGCCCGCTACGGCTGCCGACGAGCCTGATGGCCATGAATATAACATCTACAACGCTCAGGGACAGCTCGTATGGCGTCAGGGCGACAGTTATCGCTATGAGTATGTGTACAACGCCCAGGGACAGGTGGTGACCAAGAACACCATGAGCTGGATTTGGTACGACATGAAGTATCGGAAGCTGAATGTGGAGGATTACACCTACCATGCTGATGGCACCATGGCCACTGCCACCCAGATAAAGAACATAGGCTATTCGTACGAGAGCAAGCGCACCCTGGCCTACACGACCTACGACGACAAGGGTAATGCCACGGCATGGCAGTACATGAACGCCGAGGGCAAGGTGTGGTACGAATACAAGGCAGACTACACCTACAATGCCAAGGGGCAGATGGAAAAGAAGGTGGTGAAGGAGTGTGACATGGATTACCCCGATGTCGGCTACTACCTTTACGAGCAGTACGAATATACCTACAAGGAGAATGGCGACATGGAGAGCGAGGTGAAGACTACCTACAAGACCGACGGTAGCGTGAAGTCAACCTCCACACAGCTTTACACCTTCTCGGATTTGGATGCCGCCTATGCTCCCCAAAATGTCAAGGCCCAGGCCGATGGTGCCAACATCGTGCTGACATGGGATGCCGTGGAGGGGGCTACCGGCTATGTGCTGACCTTCGACCAGCAGCATGTTGTGGTCGAGGGGGCCACCACCTACACCGTGAAGGACATCATGGTGGGCAGTCACGATTTTTGTGTGCAGAGCATCGTGAATGGCGAAGAGAAGAATGCCTCGGACATTGTGACGGCATTGGTGGCCGACCCGGGCATGAAGGCAGCGCAGAACCTGGTGGCAGGAACTCCCTATACCATGACCGAGGCCACGGACAATGGCGACCGCTTCTACTATGTGATTCCCCTCACTTGGCAAATGCCTGCCGAGCATTCGGAAATCAAGGATATCCGTATCTATTACAATAGTTCCATCTATGGTGAGGTGTACAAGTCGGCAGGCAGTAGCGACGCCACCTCATACGAGCTGAAGCTGGACGAGTATGACGTGCGTGCCCACGATGCACAGGGCGATTATGCCGAGGGCATCGACATTACCGTCAAGGTAGTATTGATGTATGGGACAGGCGAGGCAGAGGCCTCGAATGCCGTAACCTTGAATCCCTTTGCCATTGTCAACGGCTCTGATGCTATCGGTGAGGTGGCCACAGCCGAACCTCAGCAGGCTGACGTGATGTACGACCTTACTGGTAAGCGCGTCGGGCATGCCGCCAAGGGCATTTTCATCAAGAATGGAAAGAAAACACTTCGATAGTGAAAAGGAAAATTGTTAATATAGCCTTCTATGCCGCTATGCTGTGTGCCTTTTCCCTGGGTACAGCATCCTCGGTTCTTGCGCAGAGCAGTAAAGGTGCTGTGCGCCAAGGCGATATCTATGGTACGGTGGTTGATGATACGGGCGAACCTCTGCCCGCAGCCCGCATCACCATCTGTCTGAAAGGGGGTGAGGAGTCGCATTCCATCACCGACAATAACGGCAAGTTTCATTTTGCCACCAGTGGCAATGCCGTGTCCATCTATGCTACCTACGTGGGGTTTGAGAAGACTGAGGTAATGCTGAAAAGCGGAAAGAGCGAGTACTTACTGAAGATGCGTACCAAGTCAGACCTCATGGAAGAGGTGGTGGTGACGGGCTATCAGAGCATCGACAAGCGCAAGCTTACCAGTTCCATTACCAGCATCACTTCAAAAGACCTTGACTTCAAGGGGGCGCTTACGGTTGACCAGATGTTGGAGGGAAAGGTGGCAGGTTTGCTGACCATCACCAACAGCGTGATGCCCGGTGCCCAGACCTCTATGCGACTGCGTGGAACCACTACCTTTACGGGAACGCGTGAACCGCTGTGGGTTATCGACGGCATGATATACGAAGACCCTGTGCCTCTGTCGGCCGACGACATCAATTCGCTCGACAATATCAACCTCATAGGTAATGCCATTACCGGACTCAATCCGCAGGACATTGAGCGCATCGATGTGCTGAAGGATGCCTCGGCCACGGCTATTTATGGAACGAGAGCCTCAAATGGCGTCATTGTGGTGACGACCAAGACGGGCGAAGCTGGCAAGACGCATATCAACTACTCGTTCAACGGCATGGTGCAGCAACGTCCGCATTACAGCGACTTCAACCTGATGACCTCAAAGGAGCGCATTGATGTGAGCCGCGAGATTATGAACCGGGGTCTCTACTTTGAGAACATGCCCGAACGCTATGGCTACGAGGGAGCTGTGATGAACTATTGGGACAAGAAGATTTCGTTCTCGGAGTTCCAAAGTCAGGTTTCGCAGATGGAGGCTAACAACACGGATTGGTTTGGCGCCCTCTATCGGACTGCCTTTTCGCAGAGCCACAGCGCCAGTCTTTCGGGTGGAAGCAGCCAGACAAAGTATTATGCCTCGGTAGGCTACGACAACGACAAGGCAGCCGAGCGAGGTGCCGGATTGGAGCGATTCACGGCTCGTATGAACTTGAATTCGCACATCGGTAGCAGGGTGACACTCGACCTTCGCATGAGCGGTTCTGTCCAGGACGCCCACTATAATCCTGGTTATTATTCGGCCTTCGATGAGGCATACTATACCAATCGTATCTTCCCCTGCTACAACGAGGACGGTTCGTTGGCTTACATCCAGAAGTACATCACCACCGACCAGACAACGCAACGCAACGTCTATGGCAGGTATAACATACTTAACGAGTTCGGTCAGGGTGGCCAGTCGGTAAAGAACAAGAGCCTTAATCTCACCGCCTCACTCAACTGGGACATCATGAAAGGCTTGCGCTACACCACTACAGGCGGCGTAACCACCACCACCAATCTTACCGAGGACTGGATAGGCGAGGAGTCGTTCTATTGCGCACAGCTTCGTGGCTACGACTATGGGGCTACCCCTCCACGTACCGACGCCTCGGCGCAGTCATACTTGCCCGATGGAGGCCTGTGGTCGAACTCTTCCATCAACCAGATGTCGTATCTGTGGCGTAACCAGTTGAACTACAACTTTGACATTAAGAACACGCATTTCTTCAATTTCGATCTTGGTCATGAAGTTTCTTCGGTAAAATACCGCGGACAGCATAGTGGTACCATTCCTGGCTACATGCCCTCGCAGGGCGAGTCGTTCACTCCTATCTGGGCAGGTTCGGCAGAGGATGCCAAGTCGTATTATTGGTATCTGCGCAATTGGTTCATGGCTTCGGGGCGCAATCCGCAAGCCTTTCCTACCATCACCGACCAGAAGAACAACAAGCTATCGTTCTTTATGACCGCCACCTACTCTTACAAGAACTATTTCTCGCTCAACTTCAATGCCCGTAATGATGGTTCCAACCGCTTTGGACAGTATGAGAGCGAAAAGTTCAATCCCGTGTGGTCGGTTTCAGGGCGTGTCAACCTCAATGAGTTTGACTTCTTGACGAATCAGAAGTGGGCAGAGACGTTGGCCATACGTGGTTCGTATGGCTATCGGGGTAGTGTGCCCAACGCCACTCCTTATTTGATACTCAACACGCCAAAGAAGAGCAGCGTGAGCGGAGAACTCTATGCCGGCATTCATGACTATCCCAATTCCAACCTGAAGTGGGAGAAGACCTCTACCTATAATCTGGGTCTTGACGCCTCGTTTCTCAAGAGTCGCATCAACGTGGGTATTGATGTGTATCGAAGCCGTTCAACCGACCTGATTTCCAGTCGTGCCGTTTCACTCGTCAACGGCACCTCGTCACTCTACTACAACGACGGAGAGGCTACGAACACAGGTTTTGAGCTTACACTCAACACACTCAACATCAAGACCGACGATTTCCGCTGGCGCACCTCGTTCATGTTCTCTTACAACAAGAATAAGGTTACTCGTGGCACGCAGAACGAAAATACCTACATAGACTACCTGATGGGTAGTGTGGTGCGAGATGGTAGCAGCATCGATGGTTTCTACTCGTATCAGTTTGCCGGACTTGATGAACATGGACTTCCTCGCTACAATAACCTTGTGGGCAACCGCCCGGGGATGAGTCGTGACGACTTCCTTTGCAGCATCTTGACCTATTCTGGCACCCGCATCCCTCACGCAAATGGCAGTTTCTCTACCGAGTTCAGTTGGAAGGGCATCATGCTTCGTGCCCAGTTTACCTACAAGGTGGGGTACAAGCAGCGTCTGCTTGCCCTTTACCAGGATGGCAATCCAGCCTTGCCCCAGCCACAGGACAACATGAACTCGGCCTTCGTTGACCGTTGGCGTAATCCTGGCGATGAGGCTCATACCAACATTCCTGGCTTGAGCAACGTGGCATTGGGCATGCCCGATGGATACACACCCATCAAGAATGGCGAGGAGTATCAATACACTATGGTTGACCCGATGTATCAGCGCTATGCCGGACCGTCGAGCTACACCGGTTGGTTCATGTATGACTATTCCGATGCTCGTGTAGTGCGTGGCGACCATATTCGCCTCCGCTCTCTGACCTTAGGCTACGACATCCCACAACGCTTTCTCGAACGGTTGAACATAGCCAACTGCCGCATCGACTTCCAGGCACAGAATATTGCCGTATGGGCGTTCGACAAGAACCTGCGCGGACAAGACCCCGACCAAGTGGCCAGCATCGGTATGCCTGTGTTGCCCACCTTCAATTTTGGCATTCAA
>JAKSLO010000095.1 GCA_024401185.1 Bacteroidaceae bacterium
GTGCCGTCCTGCTGGATGTAGAAGCGGGCATCGGGGTCGAGCGATACGCGCCAGTCGCTGGCATTCTTTGCCTTGACGGTAAACAGCACGCTACCGTCATTCAGTATTCTGGGCCCTTTCATAAGGGAAGAGATGTTGAACGTGTAGGCCTGCATCTCGGGACGCGACTTGCGGAACTCGTTGAGTTGCTTGAAATAGCAGTCGTTGATGATCTTCGAGAGCTTGCGGTCGGGATTCTTGCGAATCTCGCACTTATGGTCGAACACCATCATCTCGCCCTCACCCTCGCGAAGGCTATAGGGCTTCCATGCGGGAAGGTTGGGCGTGTTGGGGTTGCCGGTATGGGCAAAGGCAGACCATGCCTCGCTCATCCTGTCGGCCAGCACCTGGTCCTGTGCGGTGGGGTTGGGCAGTTCGTTGCCACCATGGTTCAGCGTGTTGAAGCAGAACTTCAGTTCGTGGCCATGCACCGAACCCTGGTTGAGGGGCGACTTCCAGGTGAACATATACGTATAGATGGGCGCCTTGTGGTTGGCCGAGAGGTAGTCGGCCGTGATGATGGTCTTGGGACGGAAGAGCCAGTCGATGCTGAGCAGGTCGTTGACCGAGTGCCCGGGGTACGTCTCGTCGAAGGTCTTGATGTATTCGTCGGTACGGTTGCCGAAGGTTGCCTGCAACTGCTGTCTTGCCTGGTCCAGGGTGATGTCCTGTCCGTAGGTGAGTCGTTGCAGTTCGTTGAACGTGGTACCGATCATGATGGGCTTGCTGTCTGAGAAACGTGAGAAGCCGTCCTGGAAAGGCTGTTGCATGAGTACCTCGCCATCGGGTGTAGGACCAAAGCCCCACATCATGGGCGTACCGGGACGGCGTGTGCCGATGCTCTTGGCCATGGCACGCTGACCGGCAGCCTGCAACTCCTGGTAAGGCACTTCGTTGATCTTCTCGATATGGTTCTTGTCGATGCCCAACTCAGCCAGCACGGCCTTGCCCAGCGATTCGGTCATATCCTTACGGTTCACATTCAGGATGGTTCCGCTCATGATGATAGCCTTATGGAAGAGGTCTTTTGCCTCGGGCATACAGAGCAAGGTGCCCACCTTGCCACCACCACCCGACTCACCAAACACGGTGATGTTGCTGGCATCGCCACCAAAGAGGTGAATGTTGCGATGAATCCACTTCAGCGCCTCTACCACGTCCATCATACCCACGTTGCCAGAGTGCTTGTACTTGTCGCTCACACCACCCAGGTCGAGGAAACCCATGATGTTGAGACGATGGTTGACGCTCACCACTACCACATCCTGCTTGGCGAGTCCCATACCGGGATTCCAGGCAGAGGTGCCCGAGTCGAAGCCACCGCCATGCAACCACAGCATGACAGGCTTCTTGGCCTTGCGGTCGGTGGTCCATACGTTCAGCACGGTACATTGCTCACTCATCTGGTCTTCGGGCATGGGACGGTTGCCCTGCATAGCCTGAGGTCCCCAGTGGTCGCACACCATCACGGTGTCCCAGGGTGTAACAGGTAAGAGGGGCATGAAACGCTCCACACGTCCGTAGGGAATACCCAGAAAGGCTTCCGTGCCTTCCTGTTCGATGCCCTGCACCAAACCTGCGTCAATGCGCACGATGTGGTTCTCTACTGGGTTCTTTTTCGCTTTCTTCTGTGCAAGCATCGCACTTGGCACAGCAAGCATGCACAGCACAGCAATTAGTTTAACACGTTTTATCATCGACAAGTTTTTTATTTCTGTTTTTTCTCAAAAATCACACACGCACCACCACCGGGAGCCATACTGAGAGAGAGCGAAGAAACCTTCTTGCCTCCCTGCACCTCTACCTCGCGGTACTTCATCACCTCGCGATTGGTCTTATAATGAGCTCCCTCAGCATCCTCGCTGATCTTGGCCACATAGTTGCCCTTAGGCAGGAAACTCAAATCCACGCTCACGGTACGTGCCTCCTCATTGGTGGCAGAGGCTACCAGATAACGGCCATCGCTTGCCTGACGCATCATCACGATGTACTCGCCTATCACACCATCCAGGGTATGGCTCTCCATCCAAGGTTGCTTCTGACTGGCAAGGAACTCCAGCAGGTGAGGATACTTCTTGTAATACTCGGGGATGTCGGGAATGACGGTAGCACCCGAATAGGTGATGAACGTGCGTGCCGCCTCGCTACACACGGTAGAGGGTACCTCCTGGTTATTATCCTTGCGGGTGGTACGTCCCTGACGAAGGTCGAACATACCATTGTTCTGGTCGATAGGACCTGCCACCATATTGACGAACACCGAGGTGACGAAGGTCTTGGGCTGGAAGATGTCGCGTCCATCCAGCTGCGCCTTGCAGTACTCGCGCGTCAAGGCATTGGGATAGGTACGAGCCTGTCCCCAGGGATGCACGGGATAGTCGTGGAAATCGACGCAGAGATGATGCTTGGCACACAACTGCGTGATGTTGATTGTCTTTTGGTTCTTCTGAGTGGGAGAGCCGTTCATGAAGCCATACTTCACACCAGCCGCACCCCAGCTCTCGTATTGTTCGAGTGTTTTCTCTATGGGATAGTTGGTACCTGCCACATCGTTGATGTAGAGCCATACGCCCACTCCCTTCTCCTTGCCGTACTTGATGATGCGCTGCACATCGCGTGCCTTGTCGCCCGTCACGGGGTCAGAGTTCTTCTCAAACTCAGGACCATACCAGTTGGCATCGAGCACCAAAGCGCTGAAGCCTTGTTCGGCAGCAAAGTCGATCATCCTCACCCACGACTCATAGTTCATGCGGTAATGGAAGTCGCCCCAGATGGCACCGTCAATGCGCCAGTCCCACAAATGGATGCCGGGACGCACCCAACTGAAGTCTTGTTCGGGGTCGGGATTGAGCAGTTCGATGAGATGCGAGTCCACCAGTTCGCCCGGAGTATCACCGTGCATCACCACGCGCCATGCCGTAGCCTGTCCCTTCTCCAGGGTGGTGTTCTCGGTCACCACATCAAAGCGAGTACTGCCACCCTCCGACTTCAGCAAGAGTGGACGGCCCACCTGCAGACAAGCCTCATGTACCGCCATGTAGAGGTTTTTCGATGCCTCCACCACCATGATGGGAGTACGCTCGCCATTGGCCTGCGTCAGCTTCTCAGGACCGATGTTATGGCGCTCACCGTTGTAGTACCAGGCTGTATAGTCGCCTGCAAAATTGAAGTTGCTCACCTCGCTCCACACACTCTGCACACCCTCGTTCACGCAGCGCCATGCCACACCGTCGTTGTAGGCACGCACCTCATAGGTCACACTCTCGGCATTACGACTGAAGCTTACACGAGCCTCGTTATAGACATCGGGCACCTGACTGCGCTTGCCCCAGAGGGGTTTCCACACACCCTTGTGTTTGCCAGCAGTAACCTTGCCCATCTGCCAAGCCGTACCGGCAATGCCCTCCTTCTGCGACCTGTACCCCATACGGGAATCGCGAAGCACATTCTGGCCATCGACGGTCAGGGAGAATCCCAACGAGCCGTCAGCCATCGAACTCACAGTAATTACAGACTTTCCATCGGGAGATTTCACACTACAAACCTGCCCGGGATTTGTTTTTGCCATGCCTGTTACAGACACCATCGCCATCATGGCGAATAGGAAAAAGTATTTCAACTTCATAGTCAGTATTAGAAATTTGGCACCAAAGTTACAAAAAAACATTTAAACAAGCAAATAAAACAAGTTTTATTCACTTCAAGCCATTCGGCCACTGATGCCAGAGCTTTCTGTTCGGGCTCACCTTCTAATGCATTGGAAGAAACAGAGAACAATAATACGAAAAAGAAAAAAAGATGACAATCTTACATGATTATTCTAAGAAACGTCTTACTCTTCCTTCAAGCTTCACTCAGGGTGCACTCAGGGTGCGCTCACAAATCCGTGGAGAACTGTGAGTGAACTGTGAGTGATCCTAAAGCGAACATCGAACAATTACACGTCAAAAAGAAGCACCACGCCTGCTAAGTGATGATAAAAACCACTTTGTAT
Source organism: Bacteroidaceae bacterium (assembly GCA_024401185.1). Classification (GTDB taxonomy): domain Bacteria; phylum Bacteroidota; class Bacteroidia; order Bacteroidales; family Bacteroidaceae; genus Physcousia. The sequence goes on from JAKSLO010000095.1 coordinate 4,034, forward strand.
TTTCACCATCACTAACTACGCATTGAAAAAACAATGGCGCGACGAAGTCAACGAGTCAACAACGTCACGCCTGCTAATTGTGAATTAACAAAAAGTTTTTCACTTCTTCTTTGAAGGAATATTAACTACCTGGTAATATGCTTTCTTCTTCTGCAACTTTCTATCAAACAGCAAGGGATAATTGGTGCGGTTAGGGATGGGATAGTCATTCTTCCAAGACACACCATCGTGCAAGCCCCAGAAGGTGACACGCGAGATCTTGTCACGCTTATTATATATGGTACGCATAATCTCCTCATAGCGGTCGGCTATCTGCTGCTCCACCTCCTCGGGAACGCCCTGGGCGTAGGGATTGAGATAACGCATAAACTCCTCACGTTGCAAGGCAGGGTCATACATAGCCTTTCCCGTCATCTGACCTTCCTTTGAGAAGGGAAGCATGTCAATGTCGAGTTCGGTAATCATCACCTTAACGCCAAGGTCATACAAGCGGTCAATGGTAGTTTCAATATCCTTTACAGAGGGATAGTTGAGTCCCCAGTGTGCCTGGATGCCAACACCGTCAATGCGAATGCCCTTCTCCTTGAGCATTTTCACGATATGCACCACCCCATCCACCTTCGACTGGCGCCACATATTATACTCGTTGTAATACAACTCGGCATTGGGATCGCATCGCTGTGCCGTGCTGAAAGCCAGGCAGACAAGTTCATCAAGGTCCTTATAGTATTTCTCCCAACCCTTGTCGTTACGGTAACCGCCTTCCTCGCTTACCACCTCGTTCACTACATCCCAGGCATACACCTTTCCGGCAAAGTGGGTCACGGTCTTTTCGATGTATTCCACAAGATTAGCCTTTATCTGCTCCTGCGACTTCACGCTACCATCGGCATTGAGCCAGAAGAAATCGGGTGTCTGGTTGTGCCACATCAGGGTGTGTCCAAGCGCCTTGAGTCCGTGGTCGGCAGCAAACTTGCAATAGGCATCGCCAGGCTGAAAGTTCCATCTGTCGGGCGTAGGATGTATGTATTCGGGCTTCAGTACGCTCTCGGGCGATACGGCATTAAACTGCTCACAGATCAGCTTGATGCTCTCTGTCTCGTTTCTTGAGATAATGCTTTGAGCCACAGCCACCCCCACATTGAAGTCCTTGGCAAAAGCATCCTTCAAGGGGATGTCTTTCAGCGCCTTCTGCGCCAAACACTCGGCACCGCAAAACAGCGCGCCAGTCAAAAACAAGGCAATTTTCTTCTTCATAGCATTATTTAGTATAATTATAAGTAAAAGTTATCGAGGAATCGAGATGCCGAAAAATCGAAGCATCGAGACATCGAAATATCGAGCCATCGAAGCATCGAGCCAACATAGCACCGTCCCATCGAGGCATCCGGCTCACAAAGATAAGACATTTTTTTCTTTCGAGCAACAAGTATCGGCAAAAAATGTAATAAAATAAGGTCTGCCCACGAAAATGAGCAGACCTTATGTATAGAGGTTAAATACCTAATCTTAGCCCAGGAAGCTGAGAAGGATACCAGCAGCAACAGCCGAACCGATCACACCAGCCACGTTGGGACCCATAGCGTGCATCAGAAGGAAGTTGCGGGGATCAGCCTTCTGACCTTCTGTCTGGCTCACACGAGCAGCCATAGGAACGGCGCTCACACCAGCAGAACCAATCAGAGGATTGATCTTCTCCTTCAGGAAGAGGTTCATACACTTAGCCATCAGCACACCCGAAGCACTACCTACACCGAAGGCAACGATACCTACAGCCAAGATACCAACAGTCTGCCAGTTCATGAACGAAGTAGCAGTAGCGGTAGCACCTACGGTAAGGCCAAGCATGATAACCACGATGTTGTTCAACTCGTTCTGTGCAGTCTTGCTCAAGCGCTCTACCACACCACTCTCCTTCATCAGGTTACCCAGCATGAGGCAACCGATAAGGGTAGCAGCAGAAGGAACGACGAGGCTCACGATGATAGCCACCACGATGGGGAAGATGATCTTCTCCTTCTTGCTCACGGTGCGCAACTGCTTCATGCGAATCTGACGCTCGCTGCTTGAGGTAAGCATGCGCATGATGGGGGGCTGGATAACGGGAACCAAAGCCATGTAAGAGTAAGCTGCCACAGCAATAGGACCGAGCAACTCGGGAGCCAGCTTGCTGGTGAGGAAGATAGCTGTAGGACCGTCTGCACCACCGATGATACCAATAGAAGCTGCCTGGTTGGGCTCGAAGCCGAAGCAAGGCAGATCGGTCTGGGTAACGATGAAGGTGGCGAAGATACCAATCTGAGCCGCAGCACCCAAGAGCAAGCTCTTAGGATTGGCAATCAGAGGACCGAAGTCGGTCATTGCACCTACTCCCAGGAAGATGAGGCAAGGATAGATACCAGCCTTCACACCGATGTAGAGAATGTCGAGCAAACCACCGTGAGCCATGATGTGGCCATAGCTGTGATAGTAGGGACTTTCAGGGTTAAGGAACTCATTGTTCCACATCTCCGAGTCAAACATCTGTGCTCCAGGCAGATTCGTACAAATCATACCAAAAGCGATGGGAAGCAAGAGCAGGGGCTCGTACTTCTTCACGATAGCGAGATAAAGCAGAAGGCATCCGATGAGAATCATCACCAGATTCTTCCAGCCGTCTCCCTCAAAGAAAGAGACGATACCCATCTCCCTGAAGAAGTTGCCCAGACCTTCCGACACGTTTACCTCGGCAGCCATGGCAGGTGCGCATACAAGCATCAGCAATGCCACGAGGCTGAGGAATTTAATCTTGTTTTTCATTAGTAAGTTGTATTTTTCTACAGTTCTTTATGCCAGTTCAACCAATGCCTGACCACTCTGTACCTGAGCACCAGCCTCAACGAGGATAGCCTTTACGGTACCAGCAGACTCAGCAGTGATGCTATTCTCCATCTTCATGGCCTCCATGAGCAATACCTGATCGCCTGCCTTAACAACATCGCCTACCTTGACGGTAATCTTGGTAATGGTACCGGGCAGAGGAGCGGTAACGGCGTTGGCACCTGCAGCGGGCTTGGGAGCAGCGGGAGCAGGAGCTGCCACGGGCTTGGGAGCAGCGGGAGCGGGCTTGGGAGCCAGAGCAGGAGCCTCGGCAGCCACGAAGTCGGCCACCATCTCAACGAGCAGGTCACCCTGGTTTACATTAGCACCCTCGCTCACAGCTACACGCTGTACGGTACCGTCAACCTCGCTGACGATATCGTTGGCCATCTTCATACTCTCGATAACGAGAAGCACATCGCCACGCTTTACGTGCTGACCAGCCTGTGCTACAATCTTGGTAACGGTACCGGGCAACTCTGAGTTCACGTTTGCGGGACCACCCTGCTGTGATGCCTTGGGAGCAGCTGCTGCGGGATTAGCCACGGGAGCCTTGTGCTCTGCTGTTTCAATCTCTACATTATAGGTTTGGCCATTGAGGGTTACCTTCAGAGCACCTGCGCCCTTCTCCTCTTCAATGCAGGCAGTATAGTCCTGACCGGCCAACTTGAATTTGATTTCTTTCATTTTTTTTGGTTTTGTGGTTTTGAGGTCTTATAGGGTTTTGAGGTCTTGAGGTTTTATGGTCTAGTTTTATGATTTTGAGGCTTTATGGTCTTGAGGCTTGTCAACCTTACAACCGTATAACCGAAAACCATCTAACCTTACAACCGTAAAAGGCACAACCTACAGCCGTACGACCTTACAACCGAAATTACAGTCTTGGATTAAGTACTTTACCCCAGTTGCTCTGGGTGTTGTTGATGGTAAGCACGCCACTCTCATGGTCGTGGTCATCATGGAAATAAAGATACACGGCAGTAGCAATGGCAGCCTTGTCCTGCTCGCTTGCACCCGAAACAGCCTTAGCCTGCTGACTTGCCTGGATGTTGCTGACGATGTTGTTCGTCACGGCAGCAGTAGTGGCCTTGGTCTTCTTTGCCACTACGGTAAAGATACCGAGAACGGCTACCAATGCAATCAAGATGGTGAATACCACGCCAACACTAATGCCAGCCAGTTCCCATGTCTCTGCGGTTACTGATAAAATATTCATTGTTGTTTTTAGGTTTTGAGGTCTTGAGGTTTTATGGTATTGAGGTTTCTGAGGTTTGAGGCTTGAGCAACCTTACAACCGCATATCCTTAAACCATATAACCCTACAACCTTAATTTTTACAAAGGAATATTGCCATGCTTCTTGGCAGGGTTGGTAACCTTCTTGTTAGCCAACTGAGCCAAAGCGCGGATTACGCGGAAACGAGTGTTACGAGGCTCGATAACATCGTCGATGTAACCGTACTTGGCAGCCTGGTATGGGTTGGCGAAGAGCTTCTCGTACTCTGCCTCCTTCTCCTTGATGTAAGCCTTAGCCTCCTCAACCTTACCCTCGTCCTTGAGAGCCTTGGCATCCTTGGCGTAAAGCACGCTGGCAGCACCGCTGGCACCCATAACGGCAATCTCAGAGCTGGGCCATGCATAGTTGATGTCACCACGCAACTGCTTACATGACATAACGATGTGGCTACCACCGTAAGACTTGCGCAAGGTAACGGTAACCTTGGGTACGGTGCACTCACCGTAAGCATAGAGCAACTTAGCACCATGCAGGATGACTGCGTTGTACTCCTGAGCGGTACCGGGCAAGAAACCGGGAACGTCAACCAAAGTAACGATGGGAATATTGAAAGCGTCGCAGGTACGAACGAAACGAGCACCCTTGCGGCTTGAGTTGCTGTCGAGCACACCAGCCAACTGCTTGGGCTGGTTAGCCACGATACCTACGGTCTGACCGTTGAAACGAGCGAAACCGATGATAAGGTTCTTGGCAAAGTTGGGCTGTACCTCGAAGAACTCACCGTTATCCACGATGCCAGCGATAACCTGGTACATGTCGTAAGGCATGTTGGGGTTCTCGGGGATAATCTCGTTGAGGTAGTCCTCCATACGGTCGATGGGATCAGTGCAATCAACACGAGGAGTAGTCTCCAGGTTGTTCTGAGGCAAGTAGCTCATCAGCTGCTTGATCATAGCGATAGCCTCCTGGTCGTTGCTGGCGGTGAAGTGAGTAACACCACTCTTGGTAGCGTGAACGCTGGCACCACCCAACTGCTCCTGAGTTACCACCTCGCCCAACACAGCCTTAACTGGGCCAGGGCCGGTAAGGAACATGTAAGAGGTATTCTCGACCATCAAGGTGAAGTCGGTCAAAGCGGGGCTGTAAACTGCACCACCGGCGCAGGGACCGAAGATACCAGAAATCTGGGGAATGACACCACTGGCCATGATATTGCGCTGGAAGATCTCAGCATAACCAGCCAAGGCGTTGATACCCTCCTGAAGACGAGCACCACCCGAGTCGTTCAGACCGATAACGGGAGCACCTACCTTCATGGCCATGTCCATTACCTTGCAGATCTTGCTTGCCAACATCTCAGAAAGAGAACCTGCGCTAACGGTAAAGTCCTGTGCAAAGACATACACCAAACGACCGGCAATGGTACCGCAACCGGTTACTACACCATCACCCAGATAGTGCTTCTTCTCCATGCCGAAGTTCGTGCAGCGATGCTCAACGAACATGTCCATTTCCTCAAAGCTACCCTCATCCAGCAAAAGGGCGATACGCTCGCGGGCGGTCAACTTACCCTTCTCATGCTGCTTAGCAATAGCCTTCTCGCCACCACCTACACGGGCCTTGGCGCGGAGTTCAATCAACTCCTTGATTTTTTCTGTTTGATTACTCATTGTTGTTATTTAATGATTAATAAAAGATAAAAATTACAATTTCGCCACAAAATTACAATAATATAATAAAAAGCAGAAATTATAATTCAAAAATATGGGGGCTATTTGCTACTTTTTTATAAAAAGTTCGCGCACACACTCGCTATACGCGAGAAAATTTGTAACTTTGCATCAAATTCTATGGACAAAAACATTAAAGCCCCTACTGAACTGGGCACGGAGCGCATCGGTTCGCTCCTTCTGAGATACGCATTACCGGCCATCATCGCCATGACGGCCAGTTCGCTGCTTAACAACGTTGACCGATTCTTCATCAGCCGTTGTGTAGGTCCGGATGCCATATCCGGATTGGGTGCCACCATGCCCTTCATGAATCTGGGTGCTGCCTTTGGCGCCATGGTGGGTGTAGGTGCGGGAGCCGTCATGAGCATCCGCCTTGGGCAGCGTGACTACAAGACGGCGCAACAGGTGTTGGGCAACACTATCTCGCTCAACATCATCATCTCGCTCCTGGTTACCGCCGGACTTCTGCTGTTCCTCGACCCCCTGCTCTATCTCTTTGGAGCATCCGAGAACACCATACAGTATGCCCGTCCCTACATGCTCATCATCCTGGGTGGAGGTATCATCACGCATAGTTACCTGGGATTGAACAGCGTGATACGTTCGGCCGGACATCCTACGTTCTCCATGGTATGCACCATCGTCACGGTACTCTCGAATGCCGTTCTCGACTGGCTCTTCGTATGGATATGGAACTGGGGCATCACAGGTGCCGCATGGGCCACAATTTTGGCACAGGGTGTAGGCCTCACGATGCAGTTTGTCATGCTGGGACGCAAGAATGAACTCATACACCTGCAGCGTGGCATCTATCGCATCAAGGTCAACATAGTGCGTCAGATACTGGTCATCGGCCTCAGCCCGTTCCTCATGAACTCGTGCGCCTGCATGGTGGTGTTGCTCATCAACAACAGCATGAGCAAATACGGAGGCGACTATGCCATTGGTGCCTACAGCATTGTGAACGGCGTAGTGTTCTTCTTCCTAATGATCGTGATGGGCATCAACCAGGGTATGCAGCCTATTGTGGGCTACAACTGGGGAGCGCACCAAAACGACCGCGTTTGGCGCACTCTGCGTTACTCCATCATAGGTGGCGTGGCTGTCACTACGGTGGGCTTTCTCATAGGCGAACTCTGCCCAGAAACTGTAACACGCATCTTCTCGAACGGCGATAGCGCCGAGTCGCAGCAGATACTCGAACTCTCAACCAAAGGCTTTCGTGCCGTAGTCAACGTATTGCCCTTAGTGGGTGCCCAGATGGTCATAGGCAACTTCTTCCAGAGTATCGGCCATGCAGGCAAGAGCATCTTCCTCAGCCTTTCACGCCAGCTTTTGTTCCTGATACCCAGCATACTCATCTTGCCAAACTATTTCGGTTTGGATGGTGTATGGTACTCGCTCCCGCTTAGCGACTCTTTGTCGGTATTTGCAGCATTTACCATGCTTTACCTCTTGGTGAAGAAGGTCAAGAAGGGGGAAAAGGCGG
>JAKSLO010000096.1 GCA_024401185.1 Bacteroidaceae bacterium
CGATCTTTCGATAATTAAAACCAAAACCACAATGATTAACATACACTCCGTTAATGGCTACATGTCATTGTTGACATGGCGTTTGGGTAATCTGCTGCAGCTGGCTACACAGGGGTTCTGTAAGCGGTTTGTTGACCACAAGGTGGATCCATGTGGACGACTTCGTGACCAGATGGAGATGGCGGCACGCACAGTACCTGCCAATATTGCCGAGGGTTCCTCACGCCATCAAACCAGCTGTGAGACGGAGATGCGACTGCTGGATGTGGCACGTGCCAGCGTGAGCGAGCTTGAAGGGGATTATATGAACTGGCTCATGAGAAATGGCCATACCATGTGGCATACCAACGATCCCAGATATGTTGAGGTTCGCAATTTTCAGTTTCAGGATGCCCCCAATCTTTCTCAGGACTATCTGGCAGAAATCAGCGCATACATCATTGCCGAATACACTCGCTTTTCCACATTGCTCCGAGCAGACGACTCCATACACTCTGCATGCGTCATCATTGTGCTCTGCGAACGAGTCAAGCAGTTGCTTACCGCTCAAATCAACAAGCGTTTGGTAGATTTTAAGGACGAAGGAGGCTTTACCGAGAACATGACGCAGGAGCGTCTCGCTGCCCTTAAAGAGAAAGCCACCACACAAGGTGCTCCTACATGTCCCAAGTGTGGAGCCCCCATGCGCAAGCGAATGATAAAGAAAGGCACTCACCAGGGCGAGGAGTTCTGGGGGTGTACCGATTATCCTAAATGCGACGGCATAAGGCGACCAATGTAAGGCAAGACAGCGAGGCTTCGAGTTTTTGAGGCTCCGATACCTCGATGTTTCGATACTTCGATGTTTCGATATCTCGATGTTTCGATATCTCGATTCTTCGCCCCCCGTCTGCTTAATCAAAAAAATCAAAAAAAACGAGGACGTGCTCATGCACGCCCTCGTCGTAATATATAGCTTTAGTGGCTGTTTATTTCACCGCGAAGTCAAGGCTCTGGAGGTCCTTGTCGAGTGATGAAGAACCATAGAGGATCTTGTAACGACCAGAACGGGTAGAGAGCTCGTCGATAGAGGGATCGTAGTACTCGAACGACTCGCCATCGAGGGTGATGACTGCCTTGCCTGTCTCACCGGGAGCCAGCTTGACCTTCTGGAAGCCCTTCAATGACTTGATGGGAGCCTCGGCATAGTCGAGTGACTTGACGTAAACCTGAACGATCTCCTCACCTGCCACCTTACCTGTGTTGGTCACGGGGATGGTGATGGTCACCTTACCGTCCTTCTTCATAGACGACTTGGAAATCTTGCCCTTGCCATAAGCGAAGGTGGTGTATGACAAACCGAAGCCGAAGGGATAGAGAGCCTCGCCCTTGAAGTAGCGATAGGTGCGGTTGTCCATGCTGTAGTCCTGGAAGTCGGGCAGGTCGTCGTTGCTGCCATAGAAGGTGACGGGCAACTTACCGCTGGGGTTGTAGTCGCCAAAGATGATGTCGGCCAAAGCCTTGGCACCACCCTGTCCGGGATACCATGCCTGAATGAGGGCATTGAACTGATTCTGGATGTCGCCGAAGGCGATGCAAGAGCCAGCGCAGTTGACCATGATGACGGGCTTGCCGGTGCTATGCATTGCTGCGAGGAGGCGCTGCTGAACCTTGGGCAGGTTGATGTCCTGCTTGTCACCGCCCTCACCCTCCATGCGGGGATGGATACCGCCAATCATGATGATGGCGTCGGCATTCTTGACCTCGTTGATGATGGGGTCGAAATCGACAAGTTTACGCTCGCAGATCTCACCACGGAACATGGCGAAGTTGCCATTGCCACGCTTGTACTCCACTACTACATCATAGGTCTTGCCAGCCTCAACGGGGAAGGTCTTGTACTGGTTGCCACCACGACGGCCAAAGCCGAAGCCACCACGGCCGCCCTGCTGGGGCTTAGCCTCCTCGACTACCTCGCCGTTGATCTTCAGCACATAGCCATTGTCGGTGTTGAAAGAATACTGCATGTTGCCTGTGAAGTTGGCGGTGTACTTACCACTCATACGGAGTGAGAGGTTGTCGGTGCTGATGCCCTGAGCAAAGCCCCATCCACCAAAGGTGCTGAAGTTAAGCTCCTTGTAGAAATTGGTTACATCGGGATTGCCCTCAAGTTCCTTGTTGTTCCAGAACTCAACCTTCACGCCCTGACCCTCGTTGAACTCAACAAGGTGGTTGACGGTGTTGTACTCGTCGGTAAGTGTACATGCCTGGTTGTAGATGACCTTGGCACCGGGAACTGCGTCGCGGATGCCCTGAAGGAGAGAACGCTTGTGGTTGTCGGAGGGAGTACCACCGTACTCACCGTTGAGCATGTCCACGTCATCGGCGTTGGGACCTACCACAGCGATGGTCTTGATGCTCTTTGAGAGAGGCAGGATGCCGTCGTTCTTGAGCATTACCATTGACTCGCGGGCAGCTTGGATGGCGAGTTCGTTGTTGCTCTCGCTGCTGATTACATCAGGACCAAGCTTGGCCCAGGGAAGCATCTCAGCGGGGTCGAACATACCCAGCTCGAAGCGACCCATAAGTGTCTTGCGAAGGTGGTCGTCGAGGGTTGACTCCTTGATGAGGCCCTTCTCCAAAGCCTCGGTGAGCACCATGAACACCTTACCGCACTCCAGGTCGGTACCATTGAGCACAGCATCAACAGAGGCTGAAAGAGGACCATCGTGGGTTTCGTGCTGTCCCTTGTTGTAGAAGTTATTGATAGCGTCGCAGTCGGTCAGCACGATGGCATCGTAGCCCCATTTGCGACGGAGGATGTCAACCAACAGACGGTCGCTGGTGCAGCAGGGTACACCCTCGTAGCGGTTGTAGGCACACATCACCTCACGCACGTCAGCCTTCTTGACAAGAGCCTTGAAGGCAGGGAGGTAGGTCTCCCACAGGTCGCGCATGGAAACGCTGGCATCGTAGGTGTGGCGCAAAGGCTCGGGACCGCTATGCACGGCATAGTGCTTGGCACAAGCGTGGGTCTTGTAGTATTTGTCATTCTCACCCTGCATACCCTTTACGGTCTGCACACCCAATACGGCATTCATGTAGGGATCCTCACCGCAGCTCTCCTGACCACGTCCCCAGCGGGGGTCACGGAAGATGTTGACGTTTGGACACCAGAAGGTAAGCTCAGGATTGCCGGGGTAGTAGGTTACACCCATGGGCACGTTGAACACATTGTGGTCAGAACGGTTCCAGTTGGCACGAGCCTCGTCGCTGACGGTTGCAAAGACATCGTAGAACAGCTTCTCGCTGAAAGAGGCTGCCATACCGATGGGCTGAGGATACACGGTGTAGCCACCCTGGCGCACACCATGGCAGGCCTCGCTCCACCAGTTGTAAGAGGGGATGCCCAGACGGTCAACCGATACAGACTTGTTCATCATCAAACCAACCTTCTCTTCGGGGGTCAGCAGAGAGATAAGGTTCTCTACACGCTCCTCGTTGGTGAGATTGGGATTCTGGAAGGGATATTTGTAGTCGGCAGCAGCTACAGCGAGGGGAGTGACTGCAGATGAAGACACCTCTGCCTTAGTGGAGAGTGAGCCCAGCGTCTGGCCGTTGTTGTCGAGCAACTCCACGCTGCGATAGGCACGACCCGATGCACCCGTGGGTGAGAATGCCACCATTACCTTGACTTCTTCGCCGGGGTTGATGACAGAAGTGGGGTAGTGCGCCTTGATGCAGTCGCAACTGGGAACGGTTTTGCCAATCCTGATAGGAAGTTTTGATGTGTTCTTGCATGTGAAGGTGTGGCACACTGTGCCTTGCTCCGCAATGACTTTACCAAAGTCCCATTCGTAAGCGTCGAATGAGACACTACTCTTGTTTTGCGCCATAGAGGGAGCACCGATGAGGGTGCAAAGCGCAACCGAGACAAGGATTTTTTTCATAAATATTATTAATTGGTTAAAAATTAGATTTCGACCCTTTTGTTTTGCTTTATGTAAAATAGTAAGGTAGTCTTTGGTCTTTGTTGGTGTTTGTATGCACAAAAGTAGGCATTATTTTTCTTTTCAACAAAGAAATAAGGCTTTTTTTGCATTTATGTGTCCAACTATTGGAAAACAAGAATAAAAATATTACCTTTGCGTGCTAAATATGCAAATTATGAAGAAGCAATTGTTGACCATTCTGATGTTTGCCCTGGGCGTGTCTGCACAGGTGTGGGCAGATGACAAGTTGATTGATCTGTGCGAAAAGAACACATCGTCAACCTATAAGGAATATGGCACAGCTACCACCATAGCTGCGGGAAGCACGCTCACCGTACGCACGGCTCGCTATACCGATTTCTATCCCACGCTCTCGGGTAAGGGTAACCTTGAACTGTATTGTGGCGGTGAACGTACCTATCTGGGTAAGCATAGCGACAAGTCGTACCCCAACTGGACCAATTTCACGGGGCATGTGGACATCTACCCCTACAAGGCTGTGGAGGGCAACTGTGGATTCTACGGAGCCGTGATGAATACCAACGGCAAGTCGTACTCGCCCGAGGATGCCAATCCCACGAGCAAGATAAATGTGCTTTTTAATAATAATAAGGTGGTGCTTCATGAGGGGGCAGCCTTTGCCACCGAGAAGAGCGCTGCGGGCATACGTATTGGAGAACTCAATACCGAGGCAGGCAGCAGGATGTATGGCTACTACAAGTCGCAGAGTGCTACCTCTACGGCCTATTATCTGCTGGGATGCCTCCACACCGATGCCACCCTGGCAGGACGCATAGCCTCTGTGGAGAAGAACGGTGCTCCCGATGCCACGCAGGCGGTGGGCATTGTGAAGGAGGGCAAGGGAACCTATACCCTGACTGCCAACGACAACCAGATATCGGGAGCCATACGCATCAACGAGGGCAAGGTGCTCATCAACAACGATGCGGCTACCGCCAGGAAGAAGAAATATACCGGAGGTACAGGTTCGGCAGGAAATGCCTCAATGCCTGTGGCGTATGTGTTTAAGGGAGCCACACTGGGTGGAAATGGCAACATTGGCGGACATGTGGATCTGTATGGTTCGCTAATGCCTGGTGACGAAGGGCAAGGCACGCTCTATCTGGCCAACTATGCCACCTCGGCAGCATGCCACCTCATTGTGCATCCCGGTTCGTCAATGCACTTCAGTCTTACGGATGCCTCGGCCTATACCTCGATGGAGGCCAGTGGCAGCATACAGTTCAGCTCTATGCTTCAGGACTTTACAGAGGGCAAGACACAGCCACAGGTCGTGGCGACCCTGAGCGAAAACCAGCAGGTAAAGGAGGGTGACACCTTCACGCTCATCAAGGCAGCCAAAGGACGTCAGAATGCTGCCGACTGGAAATTCAAGATCGTGCTGCCTGAGCAGTTGACCTGGGATGTAAACGAGGCAGAGGAGAACGGCCAGTATGTGCTTAGCGTGACTTGCACATCGCTCAACCAAGGCAGTCAGGGAGGCGAGGATGACAAGGACAACGTGGATGACAAGGACAACGTGGATGACAAGGACGAGGAGGATGAGGATGACAGCGCCATGTTTGGCGAGGTAGCGGGCACCACGGTGCAGAAGGGTATGTTTCTGCGTAAGTATCTTGAGATGCTCGATACCGACAAGCGCATTGGTGTGGCCGTGCCTTCCACATGGACCTACAACGTACCAGCCAGCCCATCGTCAACGGTGTCCAAGAACATCAGCAACAACTTCAATCTCTGTGTGGCAGAGAATGAGATGAAGATAGACCAGATAGAGCCCAGTCAGAATGGTTTTAACTTTGGTGCAGCTAACGATTTGGTGCAATATGCACAAAACCAGCGGATGGCGGTGCGCGGACATACCCTGGTATGGCATCAGCAGGTGCCCGAATGGATCTCAAAGGACGGAAAGAACAACGACAAGAAATGGACACGCGAGCAGTTGCTCGAAATCATGAAGAACCACATTACCAAGTGCGTCAAGCAGTTTGGCTCCAAGGTGATGGAGTGGGATGTGGTGAACGAGACACTCGATGATGACCAAAGCATCGTGCGCACAAATCCCAATGGGTATCAGTTGCGCAAGGAGTCGGTTTGGGTGAAGGTAATTGGCGAGGATTTCATCGATTCGGCCTTCGTGTATGCACATCGTGCCAACCCTAATATCAAACTCTATCTCAACGACTACGATTGCGAGTTTAGTGGCGTGGCTAAGACTACTGCCCTCTATAATCTGGCCAAACGACTGAAGGACAAGGGTGTTCCCATCGATGGCGTGGGTCTGCAATGCCACCTCAAAGCCAATAACTTCAGTAAGCCGAAACTCAACCAAACGGTGAAGCGCTATGCTGAGATAGGCCTGAACTGCATCTTTACCGAGATAGACATTGCCATCACCGGCAACAGCTCTTCCGAACTTACTAAGCAAGCCGAGGTGTTCAGTCAGATTGCGCAGGTCTGGCTCAAGAACGACAATTGTCCGCACATGGTGGTATGGGGCATCAATGATAAGTTCTCGTGGGTGTCGGGCAGCCATGCTGTGCTCTTCGACGAGAACAATACCGGTAAGCCCGCCTATAAGGCTTTGCAGACCACCTTGCGCAACTATGTGGCCAACATGAAGCAGCAGACGTCCGTTGAGGGCGTGGACAATGCCAATGCCGCAGAGGTGGGCCGATATAACCTTTCGGGCTTGAGGCTGACAGCACCTGCTCATGGCGTGAACATTGTCAGGATGAGCAATGGCACCGTGAAGAAGGTAATGAAGTGAAATCTTTGAAATCAGAAAGAGAAACATTAAATAAATATTCTTGAATGAAAAAAACGTTACTAACCTTAATGGCTTCTGCTATGATTGTAGGATGTGCACAGAAAGAAATGACAGTAGAGCAACAAGTGAACGAACTCTATGAGCGCATGACGCCAGGAGAGCGCTTGGCACAGTTGCGTAGTACGTACCTTAATGACTATTTTACCGAGGACGGAAAGCTCGATACTATGAAGTGCCGTAAGGAGTTGTCGTATGGCATCGGCCACTTCTCACAGTTTGCCAGTCAGATGTCGGAAGACCCCAATGTGGTGCGCGACAAGGTGGCTGTCATGCAGGAATGGCTGATGAAGAATACCCCCAACGGCATTCCCGCCCTGTTTCATGAAGAGGTGCTGACGGGTGCTTGCACACGCGATGCTACTGTCTATCCCCAGCAGCTTGGCCTGGCATGCAGCTTTAATCCCGAGTTGGCAGAAAAGAAGGCCCTGCAAACCGGACAGACCTTGCGCAAGGTAGGTGGATTGCTCTCTCTCTCACCCATGGTGGATGTGGTGCGCGATCCCTCTTTTAACCGCCTGGAGGAGTCGTATGGCGAGGATGCTTATCTGTCAGCTGCCTTTGGAACCGCCTTTGTGCGCGGTTTGCAGCAAGATGATTTGAGAAAGGGCGTAGGTACCTGCTCCAAGCACTTCCTGGGTTATGGTGGCGGCGGTGATGCCGACGAGAAGGAATTGATGGAGGAGATTCTGCTTCCCCATGAAACGATGATACGATTGGCTGGCAACAGCGTGGTGATGACGGGCTACCATCAGGTGCATGGTGTGAACTGCGTAGCCAGCAAGGAGGTGCAGATGGACATCCTGCGCGATTATCTGGGATACAAGGGTATGATGGTCAGCGACTACTATTCCATCGACCAGATAGAGGGTATCCAGGATACTCTGCAGCGCTGTGTGGCTGCCATGAATGCCGGTAACGACGTTGATTTCCCCTACGGCTCCAACTATGCTTACTTGCCCGAGGCCATGGAAAAGGGACTCGTCTCGCAGGAACGTTTTGAAGAGGCTGTCAAGAAGGTGCTTACCTACAAGGCTCGTGTAGGATTGCTGGACAAGAATCCTGTGCTCTTCGATACTGGTAAGATAACCTTCGACTCTCCCGAGGAACGTCAGACGGCCTATACCTTGGCTGCCCAGTCTGTTGTGCTGCTCGAAAACAGGGCTGCAGCGAATGGGGAGAGCATACTGCCTCTTACGCCCGACAAGTTGGCTGCTATAGCCAAGAAGGATAATCCCAACATCTTCCTCACTGGTCCTGATGCCAATACGATGTGGGCTATGTGTGGCGATTACACCTTCCAGTCAATGCGCTACTTCTGGCAGATGAAGAACGAGGACGACATGCATCCCAAGATTGTAGGACTGAAGGAGGGTGTTGAGGCCAAGATGCCCAAGAATGTCAACCTTACCTATAGCCGTGGTTGCGACTGGACCGAGATAGTAGAGACCTGGATTGATGAGGGTGGCGACAAGCGTGCCGACTGGATGCGCAAGATTCTTGACCGTAAGGTGGAGCACCCCGACCCAGTAAACACCGATGAGGCTCTGAAACTGGCAAAGCAGAGCGATGTCATCATAGCTGCCATGGGCGAGAACGTGCTGCTGTGTGGCGAAAACCGCACACGTCCTACCTTGCATCTGCCTGGCCGTCAGGAGGCATACGTGGAGAGTCTCATTGCTACCGGCAAACCAGTCATCTTGATTGTGTTTGGTGGTCGTGCACAGGTCATCTCCAAGATTGCCGACCGTTGTGCCGCTGTCATTCAGGCATGGTACCCCGGTGAGGAGGGTGGCAATGCTGTGGCAGACATCCTCTTTGGAAACGTCTCTCCCTCTGGCAAGCTTTCGGTAAGCTATCCCAATGTGGAAGTCAAGGAGCCCATTTGCTACAACTATAGCGCCGAGCCCGACAGCCGCATTGCCTGGCCTTTTGGATACGGTCTTAGCTACGCTTCCTTTGAATATGCCAACCTCGTGGTAGATAAGTCGGTGGCTACCGATGCCAATGTGGTGAAGGTGTCGTTCGACGTGAAGAATACCGGCAAGGTGGAAGCCGATGAGGTGGCTCAGATATACCTGTCGCCTACTCAGGAGGGACAACATATCCGTCCCATCCAGTTGCAAGGCTTCGATCGTCTTACCCTGAAGCCCGGCGAGACCAAGAAGGTGAGTGTGGAGATGTCGCTTGAGCAGTTTGGCTATTATGCCGATCGCAAGTGGAACATCGCCCCGGGCAAATTCCTTGTCAAGGTGGGCGCATCGTCAGCCGACATACGTCTGCAGCAGGAGGTGGAACTTACCGGAAAGACTCTGACAAAACCCTTGCGTGAGGTCTATTTCAGTAAGTCGCTCTAATTATCGGATGAGATTTCTTTGATTCATAGGATATCACCCTAGATTATAGTCATTTAATTTTTAACAACACAAATCATGAAAACAAAAAAACTTTTCACTGCCACCTGTTTGTCAGTTCTGGCCAGTGGTAGTGTGTGGGCACAAGAGTTGCCCGTTGTTCGCGAGTTGCGCAACCCTCTTCTCTTCTCCGATGGCAAGACCAAGGTGGAGAACCTGAAGCAGTGGGAAAAGCGTCGTGATGAGATTTCCAAGCTCATTCAGAAGTACGAAATCGGTACCATCCCCGAGGTGAATGCCAAGAAGCAGGTTAAGGCCCGCATGGCACATGGCGAGAAGGATACCCTTTTTGTGGATGTTACCGTGAATGGCAACACCATCACCCTCTCTTCTGTCATCAATTATCCTAAGGAGGGCAAGGCTCCTTATCCTCTTATCATTGGTACAAGCCACAACTCATTGCCCCGTCAGGTACTTGAGCAGTTCCCCCTGGCACGTATGGATTACAACGAGCGTCAGGTCAATGGATATAGCCAGATGCGTGGTGACACCGTGCGCAGCAACTACGGTTTCGTGAAACTCTATCCCGAACTCATCGACAATGGTGCCTATAGCGAGTGGGCTTGGGGCTTGCAGCGTCTTATTGACGGCCTTGAGCAGTTGCCCGTGGAGGAAACCAAGATCGACGTGAAGCGTATTGGTGTAACTGGTTGCTCGTATGCTGGTAAGATGGCGCTCTTCTGTGGTGCCTTCGATAGTCGCGTAGCACTTACCATCGCTCAGGAGCCCGGTGGCGGTGGTGCCGCAGCATGGCGTGTATCGCACACTTTGGATGGGGTAGAGGATCTTGATCATACCGACTACCATTGGTTTAAGGAGTCGCTGCGTGAGCAGTTTGGTGGTGACAATGTGTACCGCCTGCCCTATGACCATCACGAACTCTGTGCCATGGTTTTCCCCCGCGCCCTCTTGGTGTTGGGCAACCCCGATTACAAGTGGCTTGCCGATGAGTCGGCACGTGTATCGATGGAGAAGGCCAGCACTGTGTGGAAGCACTTCAAGATGGGTGAAAAAGTGGCTTGCGACATCGTGGCCAACCATCCCCATTGCCAGTTGCCGGAGTCACAGTATGGCATTGTACTCGACTTCATTGAGCGTTTCCTGATTAATCCCAAGAAGTAAAGGCATGGGTTTCGGGTTTCCGATGGGTTGATGCTTCGTGATGTCGATGTTTCGAGCTGTCGATTCTTCGAGAAGTCGAGTTTTCGAAGTTTCGAAGTGACGAGCTGTCGATGTTTCGAGATGCCGATGTTTTGAGATGCCGTTGTTTCGGTCCCATTAAAGGTTTGAAATAAATCAAATTACCCCATAAACGTAATTGGGCTGATTCCCTTTTGAGGAGTCAGTCCTTTTTCGTAAATATGCGTCTGCTTGCTCACTTACGTATTCCACTACACCGACTTCAGCGTGAGCCGTAAGGAACAACTCAAGCGCGACATCCGCGTCTCCAACGACAAGGAGCAGATCTTCAAGCTCATGGACGAGTTCATTGCCGACAACGTGAAGAAGGGCTGGGAGGAGAAAGTGTAAAACGATTGTTTGCTTTTCTATGGTAGAAGGAGCAATCCTCGAAAAAATGTAATATTTTGCTTATTAATCCTCGAAAAAATGTAATATATCCTTGGATTAATCCTCGAAAAAATGTATTTTTGCACCAGAAATACAGCAGGCAAAGGTATGAAAAGATTTATTACCCAGAAACTTGAAGATTGGAAGCAGAGCAAAAACAGGAAACCTCTTGTTCTCCTGGGCGCTCGTCAGGTTGGCAAAACTTGGATCATGAAGGATTTTGGTAAGAACCATTATGAGAATGTCGCTTATGTGAACTGTGATGAAGAGCCTT
>JAKSLO010000097.1 GCA_024401185.1 Bacteroidaceae bacterium
ATGCCGACTTCGCTCGTTGGTCTGATTCGGAACTGTTGGAATCATCTGTGACTTGTGAACTTTGGGAAGACTTTTGATCGAGGATAAACTTCTCATCCTCCCCACTGCTGAGCTTAGGCTTGTAGGCTTTGAACTGCAGGTTAAGGCTTGGGATTGGACTCGGCGTCAGCAGCTCCTGGGCACAAGAGCAGCAGATGCCGAAATCCTCCGCATCAATGACCCGACCGTAGGTTTGGGTATTGTGAGGAGGATTCCTCTGCGGCATGTATTCCCGGAGTGAGTCGGGTTGGCATATTGCCTGGGCAACATGCACACCCGGCGAAAGCGATGGGTCTGTGCCCATCGTGATCTCCAAGAAGACAGAGTCCGCAGAGAACTCCAGTCGACGGATGACAGAATCCAGGAAAGCTAGATTCTGCACTGAAGAAGCCTGAGCCTCGATGTGCTGCTCAGCAGTGGACTCCCTTACTGACTGCGTGCTTCGGCACGCTGTGAGGGACAAAAGTATTGCTGCAAGTAAGAGGATACAACTTGTTGAAATAAAATGTTTCATGAGGATGTGGTAAACTAATTATTGAGGACTTTGTCGCTTTAGGTGAGAACTTCCGTAACATTCGCGGAGGAAGGAAAATGCAACAGTCTGAGTATCAGATGCAGCATTTTCGTGAGCGTGTCCTCTTTGCCCATGAAATAGGCAAAAAGGACACAATCTGCTCACCTCATTCTTGTGAAAGTCGCTTAGCCTTATAGGAATAGTCTATGCCGATAAGGCTGCCAGAAAAGGTGAATGCCTCGCCCCCGGCCACGAGTACCGAAGAGTCGATGATGCCAGTGGGCGGTGCGACGAAGGACGCGATGAAGAGGATCATTCCGAAGATGGCAAGCACCACGGCAAGCACGAGCTGCATTCTCTGCTTCCTGCTGGACCTGAGCGATGCCTTTCTCACAGCGTCATGTTCTTTGGCGCATTCGGGCGATGTGATTTCCGTACCTGTACGGGAAGCACGTGGGTTGGATACGATTTCTTCCATAGGTCATGAGTCTTGCTAAAGGAAATCCACCATCTTGAAGGTGGTATCGTCAAAGGTAGGATGTGGGCAGTATATGAGCTGCCACAACCTGGGAATGGGCAGCCACATCTGCCAGTGCTGCCGGTTGAGTGGGATGAATCCGTACCTGAAGGAGATCTCGTGGACTATTTCCAGCGTCTTCCATGGTTTTCTCAGACCCACCTTCGTGAATGTGAGATTGGGGAATCGCGACATCCATGAGTGTACGACCGTGGTGAATGAAGGCGTATAGTCCAGCTTTCCCTCATAGGTCATCATGACGTATGTGGGATGCATCCTGTCCTGGCCGGCCATGTCGTTGAGCTGAGCCAGTATGTCAATGATGGTACGCCTGCATGTCCACAGTCCATGTGCAGGGCGGTAGATGCCGTCGCGTGTGAGTCTGGCGCGGATGTCGAAGAGTCGGCATCCCGACTGGAACTGTTCGTAGATGTTCTTCCCCTGGCACCTGGCAAAGGGTGTGAGCAGCTTGGAGAGTAATCCCCTTCCTGCCTCTCCCGTGCAGGAATTGTGTGTGGCTATCTTCTGCATTGCTTATGAGAATTAAGTTTGTGAATGAATTTCTGCACGAAGGTAAGCCATACGCGTAATAGAATAAAAGACACAAAAAAAGGGGTCGGCAAGCTCCCCCGTAAACTTATGGGCAAAAAAAAAGCTGTCTCGCGACAACCTCTTTTTCAAAACAATCTTTCTTTTTCTTTACCTTAAAACTAATCTAATACCTTGAATTCTTTTTCCTAACCTTAAATCTAATACCATGAAAAACTGATGCAAAGGTACTGCTTTTTGCGAGAATGGCAATAGGCAGAGTGGAGAAATTGAAGAAAAGTGCGTTGTTCTTGATTTGTATCAAGACCGCAGCACCAGAAGGCATAAAAAAGCAAAGAGAGGTTATCTCACGATAGCCTCCCCTTTATATATTCACTTCACACAAATGTGAAGTGAATATTGGAGATAAGATACAATAAAAGTCAACCTTGTCTCACGACAAATCCCTGACCTTATCTAATATAATAAATGTTGTCATACAAAATTAAGGCTTTTATTTGAGAATTGCAAGAAAACACCACGAAAAATGGTGTTTTTCCCATGTTCCGGGTATCGTTTTCCGTTTTTCTTGTCAGGACAGGCAAATAAAAAGCCTTAAAGTCTTGACATCGGGATTGAAATGTAGTATCTTTGCATCGCATTACGGATGGTGCCACAGCTCTGTGAGGTAATGCAAGAGATTCATGCTGATACATCATGAACCAGGTTGTAGTAACATACTACGGCCACTGGAGTAGTGATTCACTACTCTTTTTTTTATGCACGTGAGTATGTCCAGTATCCTTTCATGTTCCTTATCCTGAAGGGTACCCACTCAGAAACCCTCCTGTTGTCTCTGTACACCCCAATCCCCATCTTGAACTTCGTCATGTTGAACCTTATGGTGACGTCATCCACCTTGCCCAGTGTCTGTGCGCATTCAATCAGTGTACCGTGCTCCTGGGTGGTGATGACCCAGTAGTCATGTCCGTCCCTTGTGAAGCAGAGCTGCTTCCACAGCGCGATCCTTCTGTACGACAACGGAACCCTCCACCCGTGATACCTGTAGTGTATGTCGGTGTTGTATGGAATGTGGGTGTTAGCGTTGACATACCTGGCCAGAACCAGCTCGTCGGATGTGCGGATCACCCCCTGTGGTACGACAAGGAAGAGATATCCGTTGAACCTGCTGTTGATGGATGTGAACCATATATCAGCCCTGACAGAGAAGGCAGAGTCGGGCATCTGCGAGTCCTCCACCTTGCCCTGCGAGTTGAGGGTGGCGATTCCCCCCGGGCTGTTGAGCCAGTCCTCCAGGGGTACGTTGTACAGTGTGACGGAACGCTCGTCCGCCTTAGCTTTCTTATTCTTTATTTCCACGTTGATATTCAGAATTAGGTATGTAGGATAGAAGATGCCCTCCCCTTGTAGGAAGGGCATCTTCCTTATGAGCCTATTGCCACTGCATGCAGATGAACTGCGCCTGGTTGTTCTGTTCCCCGGCATAGACGTAGGCAGTGCCCGTACCCATGTCCGTGAACTCCGTCCCGAGCGGCATGATGCCAGAGATGTTGCCCAGCTCATGCTCCAGGTCGTCGATGACAGCCTTGAAGGTGGATTCCGCGATGGAGGCGAATGCAAGCGGCATGAGCACCATGGAATAGACGGCCGCTCCGCTGACGGTGCGCTGGAAGAGCGAGACGAACATAGGCGTGTTCGCGGCGTTGGTGAAGAATCCGTGGTATGAGCCGTCCCCACGTGGCGTGAGGTGAATCCTGTCTCCCCCGTTCAGGTGCATGGCACAGAACCTGGCCAGCTGCTTCTTCAGCGTGGCGATGCTCGACCCCGTCTCAATGTCCAGCACGGTGCAGTAGGCAGCCCCCGCACTCTGCAGCGTGACGGCAGTGCCAGGATAGACCCATCCAGGGAAGTTGGTTGTCACGGCCGATGGTGTCCCCGAGCCGACGTAAATGCCATCCACCTCATATGCCGCCATGTTCTTCGAGCCGTCAAAGGTGTTGAGCTTGTACTCACCCACGTTGCCGTGCACGGGGTGGAAGAACGAGATCGAGCGTGCGGTAGCCAGTTTGGTGGCAGAAGTGGCCGTGGTGGCATTCTGGCACTCAGCCTTGAGCTGTGCCAGCGTCATGCCCGTACCCTTGACCGACTTGCCGTCGGTGCCGCTGAAAGCCACGATCTCCCCGTCCGTGGAGGAAGTGGCCTCCGAGCTCACGGAGCGCTTGATGTTCTTGTTGATGACGGCGAAGTAGTTCTCCACATTCTGTGCAGTGATGGTAGAGAAGCTGATCTCCGAGTCGCCCGAGATGCAGACCACGAGGTCACCCGCCTCGAGTGTCATGGCATCAAGCACTCCGTAGGAGATGGCACCCGAAGCCCCAGCACTTCCGCTGTCCGCGGTGACGAGCCATGAGTATCCCTTCTTCACCTTGGTGGAGGAGAGGCTGGAGCCGTTGGGCAGCACCCCCTTGAACTGCAGGAGTCCCGTCATGTTCTTCAGCGATTCCGCCATGCTGCTTGATGCGGCATACTTGGTGGCGATGAAGGGCGAGTTGGTGGAAGACTTCGCCTGTGCGGCGTTGAACTTGGTATTCTTCTCGATAAGGAAGATGCCGTTGTTGTCAGCTGCGGTGTCGGCCGTGACGGCTACGATCTGTCCAGCATAGCAGGTGGCATCGGAGTACATGTATGTCTGCAATGCAGCCATCGTACTTTGCACGCAGGAGGCATCGGTGGCACCCTGGAAGTTACGTGCGTAAGCGTCTGTAAGTAGAAAAGCCATTCCTATTTACTATTATGAGATTTACAATTTACGACTAATATTTGCCAGAGCCACTATTACATAGCGGTCATGGCGAAGGTAACAGAGTAGGTGTCGTTGGCAGCGAACTTCGCATTGGCAGCCTCGTAGTAGTAGAGGGTGTAGGCAGCCGTAGTGCCATCAGGCAGTGCGATGCTCACGGCACGAGTGGAGAAAGCACTCGTCACGTTCTGGTTGTTGGCATTCACGATCTTGCTCACGGAGCATGTAGATGGAATAGCGAACGCCACAGCACCATAGGCCGTCGAAGGAGTCAGGTTGAAGGTCTTGCTCGACTGAGACTCCCAGATGGCGCTCCATGCACGTATGGTGGCACTTGTGGGGGCGGTTGAGCCACTCACGGCACCCTTGGCGAGTGCAGAGCTGTGGAAGATCTTGTAGGCACCCGTGACGGACAAGGTCTTTGTCAGCGAGCCTGCCTTGATGCTGTTGGATGTATCCTTGACACCCGTGTCGGTCTTGGCATCGTTGGCAAGGCGGAAGTTCTTGGATGCGGTGCCGGCAGCATAGGGGATGACGAGCTCCAGGGTATTGGCACCACGTGCGAACTTGCCGGTGAGTACGGAGGTGACGGTGAGGGCACAGGTAGTGCCCGTGGCAGTAGATCCCGAGTCGATGACGGGTGTCACGGCCTGCGAAGACTTGGTGCCTCCCTTGGGTGTGAATCCCATGGTCTTGGTGCCCGAGGCATTGTAGCCGCCCGAGTCAGCCTTGGTGAGCGTAACCTTGAGGGTCTGTGATGTGGTGAGCGAGGCACCCACCTCGACGGTTGTTCCACCGGAGAAGGTGATGTTGCCCAGCGAAGGAGCGGTGTAGGCTCCGGCGATGATGAACTGCTCGTTGAACCACTTCTGCGTCTTGCCGGTAATGCCCTTGGCAGAGAGGTCAACTGCTTCATCCTTGGAATGAGCAAATTTCTTGATGATTTCCATTTTGGTTAAAAATTAGAGAATAAACACTGATATATTGTAAGGTACCTTATTCAAACAATGACAGCGATGAGAACCTGAACTGTATTTCCTCCTCATCCTTGCAGATCGTGTACATATTGATTCCACCCGAGGCAATCCACATAAGGAAGTGTGTGTCCTGTGCAGTGGTATGCATGAGTGAGAAGACGCTTTCGTTCCAAGTGCCAAGTAGCGCAGGCGTATTGGCTTGTTCCTCCAGTTTCTCCCATATCTCAGCAGGTTCAGCATTGAGGTCGATGTCCACCTCCCCCTGCAGGTTGAGTATGGGGCGTCGTCCGCTGAGCAGTGCGACGAGGTATGCCAGGATAGCCTTCTCCGCATTCTTCGCTCGTGTCTGCTCGGTGGCAATCTGTCGTTTCAGAATTTCGATGGCCTCGTCAATCAGCTGGTCTTTTTCGAGGGAGCGCTTCATTTCCTGCCCCAATGCCTCTGTAAAGTTTCCCATCCTGCTGGCAAGGTCATCCTCAGCCTTTGTGGAGCGTATCACCTCGTTTTCCAGGTTTGCCTTGATGGAGTCCAGCAGGGTCTGCAAGGAGTTGATGTCCTTCTGTATCTGCTTCTTGTCGCTGGCATGAGTCTTTTCCAGGGCAGCGATGGTTTCGGCCAGCGTCCTCTCCTTCCCGGATGCCCTGTTTCTTTCAGCATTCACAGCCATATTGTTGGCTTTCTCAGCCTCCCTGGCCCTGTCCATCTCTTTTGACAATGTACTGCTGAGGGAGTCGAGCTTCTTACGCAATGCCTCGTCAGCCGCATTGAGGACGGAATAGTTCTTGCTGACAGTGGAGGTCAGGTTGTGGAGCTTGTCAGACAGGCTGGCGTCCGATGGGTTGGCGGCAGGTGCCGTGCCCGTGTTCTGCCTGGATAATTCCCTGATGGATGCACGTATCTTCTCAGCCTCGGTGTCCGAGCATGCTGTTGCCATAAGACCTGCCAGCCGGTAGAAGACCGTGGCAACCGTAGTGGGTGTGATGGAATCCTTCTCCGACATGACGGCGAAGGCATCGATGAGTTCTTTGAGTGATGTTATGGAAATAGCCATATCTTTGCTTGATTTTTTGCAAAGGTATGGCTAATGTGCGGTAGAATAAAAGACATAAAAATGCCCTTAAGGCAAACACTGTTATAGTGTTTTAAGATATTCCTCTATACGGCATTTACGTTTTTCAGCGAAATCAAGTTCCAATTCGATCCATCTCATGTAGTCTTCATTGGTCTTAGGAATAGGACTATTGATGAATAATGGTGTGTTATACCATAGTATTACTTTCCCATAATCTTCTGAAACGCAGTCTTGAAAAAAGAAGAAGTCCACATAACCTTTGAAGTCAACAAAGAGTTCAAAGAATTCTCTGTTTTTTTCGATTGCAGCACTCAGTGGGCTTTCTTCACCGGCATACCATCTTCTGATGCACTCCAAAGTGAGATCCCATCGGTCACATATCTTTTTGTTGCATCCTCTTGACTGGTTCATTCCGCCAGGAAACTTTGGGAATAATGTGAATCCACTAATCATGCTTGCCCGATGCAGATAATTCTCAATGAATCCATCGTAGTCAGGCATAGATGCTTTGACGTTTTCAATAAAAGCATGGTTAGATCCATATCTGAAACTTACAATTATTGAATCACTGCTAAGTACAATGTCCTTCCATTTAAGTGCATTATAGTATTTCTCTAAGCTCATAAACTCCCCATTAGGAAGTGGTTTACTCCAGAGGAACCTATGTGTTGACTGGAGTTTCTTGCTTGTAGAATCAGGATCCCCTTTTGCATCAGAACGAAAGTCAAAGGAAGTATCAATGGTAATATCAGGCATCATACTAATATTGTTTATAATACAAAATTAGCAAATTTATTTGATAATTCCATGTTTGCGACGGAATAATTTATCGTTCCATGCATCCACGATGATAGCTTTGAACTGATCTCCCAGGTTTTCCGCCATGAAGTCCTTGATGTTCATGACCGAGGCATAGTATTTCTTCGAGAACCAACGTCTTCTCTGCCTTTTTTTCTCATGTCCTATGTCACCAGGGTTGTCCCTTGGTGTTTCCTTTCCTGTGCCATAGTCCTGCCACAGGCCATATTCAAGGAAAGCTTGTGATAGTGTCACTTCCACAAACTTTCCGTCTGCGCGTGTCGCGAGGCGGATGGGTGACTGCAGCAGGCGCCCCGTGTCGATGACACCCAGTAGCGTGATCTGTTCCTTCCAGATCCTGATCATCGTCTCGTTCCAGGCATTGATGTACTTGGCACGTGCAGCTTCCTCTTTTGCTTCATTGTTTTGCTGCATCGTTCCATTCCTCCTGATTGAACCTTAGGTCGGTGTACACATCCACTGCCACCTGGAAGTAGGCGCATGCGCATCCAGAGAAGAAATATCTGTCAATCTCATTGAATGATATTCTCGGGTCAAGGTAGATGGCGTTTTGCTCCAGCTTCGTCTTTTCCATTATCAGGACAGTCATGAACTGCCGGAAAAGCTCGCGCATGGTGTCCATGCATCTTTGTCGAGCCGTCATGTCATCAATCTTGTGACGCATGGCGAAGAAGACAGTCTTGACTCGCCGTGTGTGCGGTGTGTTGTTGATGTCCGTGTAGCCTTGTGCAATGTCAGATACTGCCACAAAAGCGGACGAAGACTGCAGGGTGTCAAGGCACTCCTCCAATCCCTCCAGTCCGCTTACACGAGCAAAGCGGAAGTTCTTCTGCTGAGCCAGTTTGTTTTGGGATGTCAGGTTCTGAAAGAACGTGATGGCATCCCAGTTGATGTTTGCACTATTCATTTGCCTGGGTATTTAGAACGCATCTCATTGTATTCACGCACCTGTGCGTCGAGTTCCGTGAGGGCTCGCCATGTGTCCATGGCCAGCACCATCTTCTCCTTCGTGATGTCACCTTTGGTGAGGGCACGGATCTGGTTGTTCATGGAGCGGGACAGTGTGTCGTAGAGGTTCTTGCCAAGGGCAGGATCCTCTCCGTCACTCTGCGTGAAGAAGAAACGGAAGACGGAAGCGAGATGCCTTTTCAATGCCGCCCACCAATAGAAGGCGTTGACTCTCTGAGCCTTCGTGAAACCTGTGGGCTCATTGATATTATAGAGCAGACAAAGCAATTCATCAAGAAGCTCTGGATTCTGCATGTGCAGATACCCTTGGTAAAGGTTATCGCACATGATGAATTTCTCAAAAGGAACCTCTTGGAAGTCAGCCGGGAGTGCATCGTGGCCTTTGATGGAGGCAAGACGCACGGGACTGCTTGGCACCTCAGTGATCCAATTCATGGATTGGATGAGCTCAGCGATGCGGACAGAAGAGACAATGAATTTTTCCTTGCCTCGCTTGATGAGGTACTCGTGGTTGCCCACGGGATCAAGTACCTCGATGTTGTTCCATCGCATGAGTGCGAAAGTCTTGATGGTGTCTGATGGGTATTCACAAGCAATAATAGTGAATACGTAAAGCAGCTGACGCTCATCGAGGTCAGTCCAGGAATTGGGGATGTGTAAATCTATGTTCATAATAAAAGCCGTTATCGTATTGCAAAGGTACGATAACGGCTTTTATGAAGAAAAGACAATAAATACTCCATAAAATGTTTGCGCTTCATAGATTAAACACCTATATTTGTAAAAAAAACAATATTATGAAGCGTATTATCTGTTTTTATATATTTGCCATAACTTTCGTTTGTTGCAAACGTACCTATCATTCTGATATAAGGTGCAATGTGTGTGATAGTACTATAAGTATGGTTAAGCACGGTAATTACAACTATCTGGAAACAAGCGATTCAAGCAACATTGTTTATTATCGTAATAATATAGAATATATCATAGATCCTGGCGATGTTTACGTTTTTAACAAGCAAACGCATAAGACGGATTCTTTTCAGATTTGGCTTTGTGGATACTCTTTAGGAATCTATCCTTCAAAGAATGACAGCATAGTATATATGACAGCTCGCGTGGGTACCGATGATATTTTTGCTGTGGTAAGAGCTAATTATTTAACCCATGAATACAAGGAACTAAATTACACAACATACGGTTATAATAAGCTCGACACGCTTCCTGACAAATATGTCGTTTTATGTGTGACAAACCCTTGCCATAGCGCAGATCACACATCATTAGTATGGCGAGATACACTTGACAAGGAGTTTAATTTCATAGCATCTTCAGATACACTTACTATATAATAATGATTAATCTATAGCCAGTAAGCAGTATCTTTTTTCTTGTTCTCGAACACAGGAGCATCATAGATCTTGGCGGTCTCGGATGCGTGCCATAGAGGGAACTCATCGGGATGCTTCCGTATGAAGTTCACGACATCGGTCATTTGCCGATGCTGGATAGGCAGCTTGTTGAGCACAGCCAGCTCCTGGGCACGAATGATGGGGAGTATGTGAGCGTAAGCGTCAGAGAGGTTGTTGACGTGCGCCTTCTGCCGAAGGTCGCTCATCAACTCCTCGCTGAAATACTCCTCAGCCAATGAGTGCTCAATGTCTATCAGTTCGTAGCGTAGCGCCACGTACTGAGACCATTTAGGTGTCTTCGTGCGTCGGCCAACTTGATCTACAATATCCGTATTGGGGAACAAGGTACCAGCAAAGAAGAGCTGTTGAGCGGTACCGAGCCATTCTTCACGAGATGGAAGTATGGCGAGAAGCGACTGCAGGTAAGTGTCTCGATTGTCCTGAAGCTGGGCAATCAGACGCTCCACCCTCTCCTTGGAAGCAGGAGCTACATTGCTGTTGCTGACGATACCGAAGCCATTTGGCGTGAGCACCAGGTCGAGCGAAGGTATAGCCCGGGAGAATCCTTCAGAAACAACAATCTGGCAACAAAGAATATTGGCATCCGAGTCTTCCTGAGCGATGGATGCCAAGGTAGCCTCCCCAAGAACTTGCTGCTGCAGCCAATGTTCCGCTATGATCAGGAACGGCTGTAGCTTGTCAAATAATGATGTCTCGCCCTCCACAGATGTAAACGCATTCGGGAGGAATGTGCGTAATGAGGTCTCGTTTGTTATGAACTTCATATCTATATATATTTAATAATGTAGGACAAAGGTAGAATGAAGTGACAGAATGAGAAAAGACAAATATGAGAACGCCCTAAAAAGGGCGCTCTCCAATCTCATAAGCAGTAATAGAATTATTCACACGGGCATAGAACGAGAATCCGCATCCTGTTGTAAACAGCTGAAGGTAGTAAGCATTGTTGACTGGATGAATCTCAGGGCAAACGCTATCTTGCTGTGCGCGATATGCATTGTTACTGAAACGCTGAAGCCAAAAGCGGAGCCAATGTAATGCGGTGATGTACTTGTGATTGTTGTCAGCCTTTGAAAGCTGCTCTTCATGAAACTGGATGCGCTCGATGCATCTTTCATTCTCTTTGAGGAAATCGAATGTTTTCATATTCGTAAGATATTGAGAATTAGAAAATATGTGAATGAAATGAAGAATCTGCTATGCAGCAGACTCTTCATTGAATGTCATTTCGCTCTGACTCTCAGCCTTAGCCTTGCGACCTCGACGCTTAGGCTCAGCATCCTGACCTGGAGAAACCATATCCGTGATGCCTCGCTTCACGCGATTCTTAGCTGCCGGATCTTCTATCTGATCGCAGATGGCAACTCGCTTGCCAGC
>JAKSLO010000098.1 GCA_024401185.1 Bacteroidaceae bacterium
CTTTTTCTTTACACATAATTGTGAAAAAAAGGCCATAACACCCATTTTCTTCGGGATGAATACCTATCGGGAAAGTAACGGGAAGGTATCGGGTTAATATCGGGAAGGTATCGGGCAATATCCAAGAACAAAAAATATCTTGACAACAAGAGACTCACACCCAAGCGATGGATAAAGCAAAATTATTAAGGCACGGAACTCATGGATTAAACGCTCAACATGATACTTCCGCTGGGGAAATATTCATTCCGCGTAATCCGTGAGAACCGTGCCTTTACAAACAGACATTTACTACTCATGACGAGCAAAACGAAGCTCGCACAACGAGCAGAGGCTTATCCTTGAAGCGACTTTACTGTCTCCTTGAGGGCAGCAATCTTGCTCTCTGCATCAGCCTGCTTCTTGCGCTCCATCTCAACCACCTGAGCAGGTGCACTGGATACGAAACGCTCGTTAGAGAGCTTCTTCAAGACGCCTTGCAGGAAGCCTTCGAGACGCTTGATCTCTGCCTCTGCCTTGGCAATCTCTGCCTCTGCATCGATAAGGTTGCCCAGAGGAACTGCAAACTCAGCAGTACCCACAAGGAACTTCTGAGAGCCTTCGCCCTTCTGATCAACACTCTGAATCTCAGACAGACCTGCCATCTTCTTCATCAGAGCAGAAAGCTCCGCCTCATGTGCAGCAGTTCCGCCCACACGAGCTTCGCGCACCAAAGGCTCACGCTGTGCAATGTTCTTGCTCTGACGTACGGCACGCACACCCGAGATAATCTGCTTGGCCTCTTCGAACTGAGCGATAAGCGCAGCATCTGCCTCGGAAGGAGCAGCCAGCTTCAGCTCGCTGACCATAATGCTCTCGCCATCCTTACGCTCAGCAATATGCTGATAGAGTTCCTCCGAGATGAAGGGCATGAAGGGGTGGATAACCTGCATCAACTGCTCGAAAATCTGGAGGGTGGCTTGCATGGTAGCCTTATCAATAGGCATTGCCTTATTGGCCTCGCGGTCATAGTCGGGCTTGATCATCTCCAAGTACCAGCCAGAGAACTCATCGGTGAAGAGCTTGAAGGCAGCCATCAAAGCCTCGTTCAAACGGTACTTGCTATAGAGGTCGTTGATTTCAGCCACATAGGTGCGCAACTGTGCGTTCATCCACTCGATTGACTTCTTGTTCTGTGCAGGCTGCTCCACGTCGCTGGTCTCCCAACCCTTTACAAGGCGGAAGGCATTCCATATCTTGTTGCAGAATGCGGCACCCTGCTGACAGAGTGACTCATCGAAGAGGATGTCGTTACCGGCAGGAGCTGCAAGCAACATACCCATACGTACGCCATCGGCACCATACTTCTCAATCAAGCCAATGGGGTCGGGTGAGTTGCCCAGCTGCTTTGACATCTTGCGGCCCAAGTTGTCGCGTACAATACCTGTGAAATATACGTTGCGGAAAGGAACGTCCTTGAGATACTCCTCACCAGCCATAATCATTCGAGCTACCCAGAAGAAGATGATGTCGGGGCCCGTAACGAGGTCGGCTGTGGGATAGTAGTAATTGATTTCCTCATTGCCAGGATTGTTGATACCATTGAACAATGACACGGGCCACAACCATGAAGAGAACCAGGTGTCGAGGGCATCCACGTCGTGATCCAGGTCGGCTGCGGTGATGTCGGCACCAAACTTCTCCTGTGCCTTCTTCAATGCCTCCTCCTCGTTCATTGCCACAACGAACTTCTCCTCGTCGCCCTTCACATAGTAAGCGGGGATGCGGTGTCCCCACCAAAGCTGACGCGAGATACACCAGTCATCGATATTCTCAAGCCAGTTGCGATAGGTAGTGACATACTTCTGGGGGTAGAACTTAATCTTACCCTCGAGCACGGGAGGCAGAGCGATGTCTGCAAAGTGCTGCATAGAAAGATACCACTGCTTGCAGAGACGAGGCTCTACGGCAGTATCAGGATTACGCTCGCTATAGCCGACCTTGTTGACATAATCCTCAATCTTCTCCATCAAGCCAGCCTCCTGGAGGTCCTTGCTGATCTGCTTACGCACATCCATGCGGTCCATGCCCACATACATGCCAGCAGCCTCTGAGATAGTGCCATCGGGATTGAAGATGTCGATAGTCTCCAGGTTGTGAGTCTTACCCAGGTTGTAGTCGTTCACATCATGAGCAGGGGTTACCTTCAAGCAACCGGTACCGAACTCGATCTCAACGTAACGGTCCTCAATGACGGGAATAACGCGACCTACGAGAGGCACGATAACCTTGTGGCCCTTCAGCCACTGGTTCTTGGGGTCCTTGGGGTTGATACACATAGCGGTATCGCCCATGATGGTCTCGGGACGTGTGGTAGCAACTACAGCATAGTAGCCCTTCTCGTCCTTGTGCAGCACCTCACCCTCTTCGCCAGTAGGCACAACAGGATTTACGTCGGCATCAGCCACATAATATTTCAGGTTGTACAGATGGCTCTGCTCCTCACGGTAGATAACCTCGATGTTGGAAAGGGCTGTCTGTGCCTTGGGATCCCAGTTCACCATACGAAGGCCACGGTAGATAAGTCCCTTGTCATAGAGGTCGCAGAACACGCGCAATACGCTCTCGCTGCGGGTATCGTCCATGGTAAAGGCGGTGCGATCCCAGTCGCAGCTTGCACCCAGACGACGCAACTGCTTCAAGATAATGCCACCGTGCTCGTGTGTCCAATCCCAAGCATGCTTAAGGAACTCCTCACGAGTAAGATCCAACTTCTTGATGCCCTGCTCTGCCAGGCGGTTAACCACCTTGGCCTCGGTGGCAATTGATGCATGGTCGGTACCAGGCACCCAGCAAGCGTTCTTGCCATCAAGGCGTGCCTTACGAACCAGAATATCCTGTATGGTATTGTTCAGCATGTGACCCATGTGCAATACACCCGTCACATTTGGGGGAGGTATTACCACGGTATAAGGCTCACGGCCATCGGGCTTACTGCTGAAAAGTTTGTTGTCCAGCCAATACTGGTACCATTTGCCCTCAACCTCTGAGGGAGCGTACTTGGTTGCTAATTCCATAGTCTTTGTATGTTATTGTATTGTATTCGAGAGTAAATTTGTAGGCTATAAGCCAACATAATTGGGTGCAAAATTACAAAAAATCGGACGAAAAGTAGCACATTTGTTCTATTATTTGTACTTTTGTGAAATAAAAAAGGAATTGGAAGAAGTTTCTTCCTCGGATAAAATACAAAAACAATGGGAAAACCACATACAAGAGAAGAAAAGATGGCTGCATTTGGCCGCCTGCTTGACGTAATGGACACGCTGCGCGAGAAGTGCCCATGGGATGCGAAACAGACAAACGAGAGCTTACGCCCCAACACCATAGAGGAGTGCTTTGAACTCTGCGACGCATTGATGAAGAACGACAACAAGGAAATCTGCAAGGAACTGGGCGACGTGCTTCTTCATGTGGTATTCTATGCCAAGATAGGCAGCGAGAAGGAGGAGTTCGACATTGCCGACGTATGCAATAAGCTTTGCGACAAACTCATCTTCCGCCACCCTCACGTATATGGGGAACAAGTGGCCATGGAGCATGGTGGCTTGAAGCAGGTGCAGACAGCCAACGACGTATCGCTCAATTGGGAGAAGATCAAGCAGAAAGAGAAGGATGGCAACAAGACTGTACTGTCGGGCGTACCCGATGCCCTACCCTCGCTCATCAAGGCTTACCGCATACAGGACAAGGCACGCAACGTGGGCTTCGACTGGGACAAACGCGAAGATGTGTGGGACAAGGTGAAGGAGGAAATGGAAGAGCTTCGCATCGAACTGGAACGAGAGGACAAGGAGAAGAGCACCAACGAGTTTGGCGACTTTCTGTTCAGCCTCATCAATGCTGCACGCCTCTACAAGATCAATCCCGACAACGCGCTCGAACGTACCAACCGTAAGTTTATTTCCCGCTTCAACTATGTGGAGCAGAAGGCAAAGGAGCAGGGCAATGAACTAAAGGACATGACCTTAGCCGAAATGGACGCATTGTGGAACGAGGCAAAAGGAAAAGAGAAATAAAGTCTCCTTAAGTGATGGTGAAAAAAATAAATTGGTGCCAAGTTGTTATTTCATCATCACTAAAGTCACCATAAAGGATAAATAGCATTATGAAAAAACTTGCAATAGCAGCCATCGCATTTCTTACACTATCCGCCTGTAAGAAAAACGAAGATAGCGGTTCAACCGAGAAAATGCAGATAATAAGTGCGGAAACCGACAGTACCAGATACGGCATTGTAATCCGCATTGATGGCGACTCCTTGAAATGGCTATCCGAATATGGTGACACCTTGTGGTCAAACATCCGCTCGGCCGAAGTATTAGGTTCTATGAGCGCAGATCACCGTCTGGCACTACTCTTTCAGCAAGGCAGCAATCATTCGGTCAAGAATGCCATAGACCTGACCGACCTGGTAGGCAGATGGGTGGAACCTGACCCCGTGGACGAAGGAATGGTGCAAGGCATCGAGTTGGAGGAGGTGGGCACAGCCAACAGCATCAACAGCCGCTCTAACCACTATGTTAGCTGGCGTCTTTACAACGGCAAGCTGCTCTTGGTCGATTCATACGAAGGTATCATCGACGACAATGTCCCAGAGGACACACTACGCATCCTGCGCCTTACGGCCGACTCCATGAGCGTCACAATAGGCAGCAACAAGCATTTCTACCGCAAGTCAAATAGTGCTGATGAGGACATCATCCGCGACTACAGCATCGAAAACCTGGCGGAATCGGATGCCTTTGACCCAGAAGGAGAAGCACCTCAAGGGTCGGACGAACAAGAAATCCCCGAGATTGACAGAATCTTCTAAACAGAATCTTCTTCACGCTTTATCTACAATTTAGCATCAAACTTTTTCACAATTCATAATGCACAATTGACTTCGTCGAGCCCTTCGGCCTTCACAATGCAAAATGCATAATAGAGTGCCAACGGTCGCTACCTGATGCAGAACACCAAGGTGGTGACTACCGCAATGCAATGTAGTGCAGGTCTTCCGTATAGACATGAAACGTACGGTTGCATAAAGAGAAGGGCAAAAAAAGGCGTCGCCCTATCCTCACAGACAAGGCGACGCAAACCTATACCCAAACTAAATTATAGATAATGTTACCAATGTATATCTTTACTTATTGTTCTGTTGTTGACCATTTCTGGGGGCACCCCAATTGTTGTTGTTGTTATGATGGCCTCCGCCAAAGCCTCCGAAACCTCCACCGAAGCCGCCAAAGCCTTGAGGTCTATTGCCACCGCCAGGAGCAGCTCTTCTAAGCATATCACGATGGAAGGCATCTTCTGCCAGCATCAAATTCAAGACCTTCTTGGCATCAACCTCCTTACACATTCTGTTGTAATAGGTTTGTTCCACCTTTGCCAACTCCACGTTCAAGCTGTTAATCTGATTGACCACATCCTTATAGTTCGTGTTGTTGTTCTGGTTTTGAGGACCAGGCATGGCACTACGCTTCAGTTTACTAATCGACTGATTGATTTCCATCTGCTTGCCTTTCATCTCAAAGTAGATGGGGAGAATCTTGTCAGCCTCGGCTTGCGTAAGTCCTACGCGTTGGCGAATGTATGATTCCAATCCCTTCCTGAACTCCTCCGGATTGAACTGCGGACGATGCGAAGGATGTTGGTTCTGCGGGTTTTGTGGCGGTTGAGCCATCAAAGGCATAGCACTCAGCAAGGCGAAAAGAATCCATGTAAAACACCTTTTCATCTTTCTATCCTTTTTAGTATTCTGTCAAATAAAGTGCGATTTCGTTGTTGTCAACCATTGCATATTCCAATGCATCGTTCAGATACTGATCATCATAGTATGCCTGTTCCATCTCTTGCACGACACTGGATTCTGCAAGTTGTTCTGCCTCACTACTGCCAGACATGTTTGGAATCAGAACACCCAGACAAACAACAGCTCCGATGGCTACGACAGCGGCGTAACGCCATACACGTGGAATAAGCGTGCGTCGAACGGCCTTCTTCTCTTGTGTTTCAGCCACACTATTCTGCTGCTCGGGCAACTGAGCCATAATCCGGCCACACAAGGTGTCGAAATAGCCTTCGGGCACCTTGAAGGGATCTTCCGTGCTCTTGTTTGCACGCTGGCCCTTGATGTACTGTTTCAGATTTTCCTCAGTCATATTATCTTTCGTTTAATTATTTAGACGTTGTATTTCACAAAAGGTTTAATCATGCAATCCAAAAAATGCAGAAATTTTTTGCACAGCCAGATGATAAGAGGCTTTTAATGCTCCCACACTTGTTCCCAATGCTGCCGAAATGTCCTCATACTTCATTTCATCGAAATACTTCATATTAAAGACAAGTCTTTGCTTCTTGGGCAAACTGGCTATGGCTTGCTGCAACTGAATCTCGGTTTCGTCCCCATCAAAATAAGGATCGCTCTCCAGTTTGCTTGCCACATACTGGGCGCTTTTCTTTTCATCATCATCCAAACTCACACCCAGGTGCTTCTGTTTTTGCAGGAAGTCGATTGTCTCGTGAGACGCTATTCGGTACAGCCAAGTACCCAATGAGGAATCCGCACGGAATCCGTCAAGCCCCTGCCATGCCTTGATGAACACATTCTGCACAATGTCATCTGCATCCTCGTGCACAAGTACCATTCGCCTTACCGTGTGGTAAACTTGCTCTTGGTATTTGCGCACCATCTTTTCGAATGCTACTCGGCGAGTAGATTCATCGCGCAGGGCATTGATGAGTTGCAATTCGTCTTCAAGCATATTTTATTGACTCGAATTTGGGTAAAAGGTTTAAAAACGCATGCGCATTTTGTTTACAAAGTGCAGAAAACCTCCGAAATCAGCACTTACGCGAACATGGCGCATTAATACGAGGGTATTTCTTAAAACTGGTCGAGCACTTTCTTCAGGGCCTTGTCGTAGCCATAGATATCGGGATAACGCACCATTGTGCCGTTGCTTTCGGGGTACAAGGTGTAGTAATCGATAAACACGGGAACGGTAGGCTTGAACATGTAGTTCTTCATAAAGTCCTCGGGGTCTGTTTCTTCTTTGTATTTCTTTCCCTTGTCAGAAAGGGGCTTCAGGTCGATGGCTACGCGTATCTTGTCGATAAGCAGTTCGTCAGGATTATCCATCAGGAAGAGAGCCAGGTCGAGCGGTTTCTCCACACGAACGCAGCCATGACTTACAGCACGCGAGATGCGCTTGAAGGCGCTTGGTGTATTCGTGTCGTGCAGATACACGGCAAAACGGTTGGGGAAGCGGAATATCAGTCGGCCAAGCGAATTGCCCGCACCCTTCTCCTGACGAATGGTGTAGCGTCCGCTCAGCAACTGGGCACGGCTCAGCGAAGCGGCACTAAGCTCCTCCTTCGTCTGGTTGTCGATAGCCACCATGTTGTTTCGTGCAAAGTAGTTGGCATCGCCTGTATGACCAGGGGCAATCTCCTTCTTAACGATGCTTGTGGGCACCACCCAGTAGGGATTCAGTTCCAGACGGCTGATGTTGCTGTTGAGCAACGGCGTCTGGTGATCCTTCTTGCCGCAGCATATCTTCATGGTCAGTTCCTCTTTCTTCGAGGTATTGACAGCTCGCAGCATGTACGAGGGCAGATTCACCCAAATATGCCTGCCCTTCTTGGGAGGACGGGCGTAGCGCCAGCGGGCACGCTCCACATTTATGCGAGCCACTTCTGCCCTTTCGTTGGAATCGTTCTGTACCGCATTCTGATACTCGCGGCACATGGCATAATACAAAGAGTCGGAGGGTTGTACTTCGTCCAGGAACGAGTTCATATCATCCTCGTCCGCCATCTTATTGATGGCCACGCTGAAGAACGAGTCGGTAGGGATGTCCATCTTATAGTCAAAGAGTTTGCTTTGGGTATCGCCTCCCGACGAACCGTTGATGTTATGAAACACCCTGTAGGCACGTGTGTAGCCGAATCGTTGTCCGAAGGTATAGCGGAAATAAGCCGAAGTAAGACGGTACTCCAGTTTGCCCAGCAGCTGACATACTTCCTCCTGCGTGCAGCTATCGGGCTTCAAAGCACGGAAGGCAGACAAATCAGCCTCAATCTCGTCAAGATAGAAGCTGGAGCGTTTCAGTCCATGTCTTTCCACATCCTTGAGTCTGTTTACCAGCACCTCTGCTCTTTCGTCCACACCTTCTGGGTTGATCCAATAGAGGGTGTCCTGCAGCACTACCGAGTCAATTTGTTGGTTATACAGACGCTTGCTGTAGGTATCGGCATACATCCATGTTGTGTCGGCCTTGGCCACACTATCCATCACCTCACGGATGCGCGACTGGTCATAGGGGAACTTAGGATCTGAACCAAAGCCCAGTGAAGTGCACGCATTACAAATCAGTATATACGAAAATAGGAATGCGATATTGAGGCAGCGCATTTTCATAAGCTTACATATTAATTATTTAGGGTGTTAAAAATAGAAAATCAGTTAACAGAAACCTTACGCACAAAGTTTCCAATCTTGATAATGTAGCATCCACGTTGCAGATCTACTGCCACGGTCTTGTCGGCACCATCAATAGAGACGCTTGCCACAAGTTTGCCAGCCACATCATACACATTCAGCACTTTACCATTGGCACCGCATACATGAATGCTACTACGGGTCACCGACAAGGTGATGGCCGCAGTTTCATTCTCTATACCATCAAAAAGCTCGTCTGCCATCACAGCGACGGGAGAGACAAGCACCAAGGTGGCAAGAGTGAATATTCTAAATATTTTTTTCATGTACACTATTTTGCTTTAATTATCACAAAATTACGCAATTTTGTTTTTTCTGCCAAATATTAACGTACAAAAAGCTTATTTTTTAACAAAAAAAAGCATTTCCACCATCATATTGTCACGATTTCGCCCATATTTAGTTCAAAACTACCGTAATCCGGCAAAAAACCGACAATCAGCCATGTATGGTAAACACCTTGCCCTCCTTTGCCAGCTCGGTGTTTTCAAACTCAGCCTTCGCCTCGTTCAAATGAGCCACTTCATCCTTCACCCTACCCGAGTAGTGTCCGATGACAAGTTGCTTTGCCCCGGCTGCCTTGGCCATCATGCCGGCTTGTCTTGCCGTGGAGTGACCCGTCTGCTGGGCACGCTTGACATACTCCTCACCGAAGGTAGCCTCATGGAAGAGCAAATTCACACCCTTGATGAGTTCTGCCAACGAGGGCTTGTACATCGTGTCGGAGCAATAGGCATAGCTGCGTGGCGGTTCCGCAGGGCGCGTCAGTCGCTCAGAGGGAATCAGTTCACCATCCTCGTTCACCCACCCAAGTCCTGCCTTGATGTTGTTGATCTGACTCACGGGAATGCCATACGCCTCCAGCATCTCCGGACGGATGTGCGGCGGTAGTGGCTTCTCCTTGAACAGGAAACCAGAACAGGGAGTACGATGACGCAAGGGAAGGCTCCACACCTCAACGCTCCTGTCCTCGAAGATAAGTTGGAACTGCTTGGTATCTACCACGTGGAAGAACACCTCATAATCCATCTCCGTGCAGAAGTTCTTCAGCACGCATTCCACAAAGGGCTGCAAGTCGGCAGGTGCGTGTATGTGCAGGTCGGCGGTCCTGCCCAGCAATCCCATGGTCGAGATCAAGCCAGGCAAACCGAAGCAATGGTCACCATGGATGTGACTGATGAAGATGTGACCCAGGCGCGTCATGCCCAACCCCATGCGCGACCATTGCATTTGCGCTCCCTCGCCGCAGTCAATCATGAAGAGTTTGCCACGAAGGTCGAGCACCTGACAAGTGGGCAGATGCCCATTGCTGGGCTTGGCTGAGCCGCAGCCAAGAATATGAAGTGTGAATGGTTCCATGGTTCTACATTAAATAATGTAATGGTAAAAAGAAAGCCCGCGTCCAGAAAACGCGGGCTTTCGTATCTTGAGAGTTTGATTACTCGCCCTTCTCCATCTTAGCCTTCAATGCAGCCAAAGCGTCGATGTCACCAAGAGTGGTGCTTGCTGCTACATTGTTAACTGCGGGAGCTGCCTCCTTCTTCTCAGCACGACGGGGAGCTGTCTGCTTCTTCTCGGCACGCTCAGCAGCACGCTGAACATCTTCGTAGATGCGGCTGTGTGAGAGGATGATGCGCTTGCTGTCCTTGTTGAACTCGATTACCTTGAACTCGAGCTTCTCGTTCAGCTGAGCCTGAGTGCCATCCTCCTTAACGAGGTGCTTGGGAGTAGCGAAGCCCTCAACACCATACTGGAGCTGAACAACTGCGCCCTTGTCCATCATCTCGATGATAGTACCCTCGTGGACGCTGCCCTGAGTGAATACGGTCTCGAATACATCCCAAGGATTCTCCTCGAGCTGCTTGTGACCAAGGCTCAAGCGACGGTTCTGCTTGTCGATCTCGAGAACGAGAACCTCGATCTGAGCACCGAGCTGAGTGAACTCGTTGGGGTGCTTAACCTTCTTGGTCCATGAGAGGTCAGAGATGTGGATCAAACCGTCAACACCCTCCTCGATCTCAACAAATACGCCGAAGTTGGTGAAGTTGCGAACCTTAGCGGTGTGCTTGCTGCCCACAGGATACTTCTCCTCGATGTTCTCCCAGGGATCAGCCTTAAGCTGCTTGATACCGAGAGACATCTTGCGCTCCTCGCGGTCGAGGGTAAGGATGACTGCCTCTACCTCGTCGCCTACCTTCATGAAGTCCTGAGCGCTGCGCAAGTGCTGGCTCCAGCTCATCTCTGAAACGTGGATCAAGCCCTCTACGCCGGGAGCGATCTCGATGAATGCACCGTAGTCAGCCATAACGACTACCTTACCCTTCACGTGGTCGCCAACCTTCAACTCGCTGTCAAGAGCATCCCAGGGATGGGGAGTGAGCTGCTTGAGACCGAGAGCGATGCGCTTCTTCTCGTTATCGAAGTCGAGGATAACAACGTTGATCTTCTGGTCGAGCTCAACAACCTCCTTAG
>JAKSLO010000099.1 GCA_024401185.1 Bacteroidaceae bacterium
CTGTATTCTTGTACGGTCATCTTATTCTTTAAATTATACTCTTGCCCATCTCGTAGGCTTCCTGCAACTTGTCATTGCCCTCAATTGTGCGAGGACCATCTACGCCGCCGCAGAAGAGAGTGCCTTTGAGCTCGCATTTTGGGTAGCAGTCAATCCAGCCGGTGAGACCTGCCTCGGCACGTTTAGGCACTTCGGGTTCATCCTCGGCAGCTGTTGCTCCCTCTATAAACTTGTCAGCGAGCATGTCGCTGTTTGAGCCTTTGCGAAGGCTCGTGCTAATTATGATTACTTTCTTCATATTTCTTACTTGTTTGCTTCGTTATATTGTTTATCTGTTACAGGCTCAAGCCACTCGTTTGATTCACACGAGGTCGCCCTGTGCTTTGAGGGTTGCCAGATGTTTCTGGCGGTTGGTAAGGGGTTTCGATAGTTGCTTGCGCAATTGTTGCGCAAAAATACACACATTATTTATATTGCTCTATACCTCGATTTTGGGAGTTATAACCAATTTAAAAAAAATGCAAGCTCCTCGTGTGACTTTGATTTCGATCGTTTAGATTGGTTAATAAATTGATATTCATTGAGTTTTGAGTTCAGAATGCTCTGATTAAATGTCTGATAGCTTCAACAGGATGATACCACATCATGCGAGGACCGGCATAGCGCATCGCTTCACGCATCTTTTCCTTCATGTCCGGCTTATAGCAATGAATAGGACACTTTTTGCAAGTTGGTTTCTGCTCCCCAAACTTGCAGTGATCCAGACGCTGGTAAGCGTAGTCGAGTAAGGCTGAGCACGCTTCGCATAGGCTCTTTCCGGTTCTTGAACCTCTCGCAGGAGCGTGTTTCTTCCCATGGCAGTAGATCTCCACCATCTGCCTGACCGTCTTTTTCTCTTGCTCTATGCGTGTCATATAATTATTCCTTGTCTGGTTGCTGTCCATCATGTGCTTTCCAGGCACATTCGGTAATCTTCATGTCTGAGAAGACGGCCTTGAAAGAGGACTCTTCAGGTGAGCAAGCGTAGATGCCGAACTGGATGACATCCGTAG
Organism: Bacteroidaceae bacterium; assembly: GCA_024401185.1. Lineage (GTDB taxonomy): Bacteria > Bacteroidota > Bacteroidia > Bacteroidales > Bacteroidaceae > Physcousia. The sequence continues at coordinate 1,053 of JAKSLO010000099.1, forward strand.
CTGCATACATGTGGCAGACGCGCATCTGGCTCCATGATATGCCATCCGTTGAGCACTCGATGCAAAAGTCATCGGCACGGCGGGAAAGACGATACCACATCACCTTTACGTCAGCAGGGATGGCAGTTGTTGCCCAGTCGCTATAGCCGTTGTTTGTGGCTACGCTACCGAGGTGCTGGAACTCATCGTTCTCGTATTCTACTGACCCTTTCAACCAGTTGTCGGAGTCGAGGTACATCACCACGCCACACTGGTCAAAACGATGATGACTCTGTGTGAAGTCGCTCTTCACAACGAAAGAGAAATACTTCTCCTGCGTCTTGATTTGAAGGGCAGGAGCATTATCGTTGCGGAAATGATAGTAGGTGCGCTGCCAGAGGTCGGTGCCAGGGTCGGTAGTAATCTCGATGATGGAATCACCTACATGATATGACTTAGGCGCACGTGTCCACTCGAACTTCTTCAAGTCGAGCGTTGCACTCTCTTTGAGAACCTGAGCTACAATATCCTCTCCAATGGCAAGGCTGTCTGCTTTCATCTCGTTATTTACATTAGCATTCTTCTGCTGGTTACATGCGGTCAACGCACAGGCTGCCAGTGCAGCCATGAAAATTGTTTTGAATTTCATATGATTATAGATTTCTTTTCACTTTGGCAGGATTGCCTACGGCAACTACGTTCGAGGGTATGTCTTTAACAACAACACTTCCAGCACCGATGGTTACATTGTCACCAATGGTGACACCCGGAAGAATCGTAACGCTTCCGCCAATCCATACGTTGTTGCCGATGGTGACCGGACGGGCCCACTCCTTTCGCGTGTTGCGTTCCACGGGGTTGGTGCTGTGGCACGCCGTGTAAATGCTGACATTCGGACCGATGAAACAATCGTCGCCGATTGTCACTAAGGCCTCGTCGAGCACCACCCAGTTGAAGTTGGCAAAGAAACGCTTGCCTACCCGGATGTGCTTGCCGTAGTCGCAATAGAACGGCTGGTTGATGAACGTGTCATCATCGCATGCTCCCAATATATCATGCAGCTTCTTGTTTCGTTCCTTCAATAACGTCGGGCGCATCTGGTTGTACTCCCAACACAGGTCTTTGCAAGCGTTGAGGTCGTGTCTGAGCCCTTCGTCGATGGCGTTATAGACCTCGCCACTAAGCATCTTTTCGTATTCGTTTTCTGTCATGCTATTAAAATCCTATTTGCTATAAATCGTTATTCTGATTACTCTATCTTTCTCGATTTCAAAGACGTGGTAGGCTTTCTCCAAATTGGAATGGCTATTTGCTATGACAGGTGAAACCGATTTCTTCTATGGCTTTGCAGATATCCTCAGGTGTGGCTGTGCCTTCCACGCAGGCTTCCTTGCTTTCAAGATCTACGGTTGCGGAAGTTACTCCGGGGACTCCTAAAATGGCCTTTTCGGCGGCCGTGCGGCAATGGTTGCAATTCATGCCCTCGATGTTGTATTTTTTCATTTCTAATGTGTTATTTGTTGAACAATTGTGATCGTGATGATGCTTGTGCTTGCGTGTTTTGCTGATGAACAATGCGTTTATTAACAACAGGGCCAATACGATGCTGCAAACGATGCGAAACCAGGAGGTTCCCTCCGTATGGCAGCAGGTCGCTTTCAGGACACCGGTCTGAAACCATTCCATCGGCAGGATGTAATCCACCACGTGCCCCCAGAAGATGGCCATCGCAATGATGGAGGTCAGGTAGAGGATGAGCGTCTTACGCCCCATCACCTTGTTGATGACGAGGATGGATGCCATGTTGCAGGCAGGACCTGCCATCAGAAGCACTAAGGCTGCCCCAGGGGTGAGTCCTTTCATGATCAGGGCCACGGCAATCGGTATGGAGCCGGTGGCACAGATGTACATCGGGATGGCGATACAAAGTACGAGCAGCATGCTCAACTGGGTGTTGCCACGAAAAAGGGCGAAAAAGTCATCGGGCACGCACACGGTGATGAGCCCGGCAATGATCAAGCCTATTACCAGCCATTTGCCGATGTCCTGCATCATATCCACATATCCGAACTTCAACGCGTTACGCATCTTTTTCCAGAAGGTTGTCGGCTTGGCGGCGGTGTCGCAGCCACAGGAACAATGGGTGTCGGCCTCTGTTACGGACGTGGCCTTGTCGTCCTTGTCGAAACGGTTGATGAGCCATCCCCCAAGCAGCGCATTGCAGAATGCAGCGATAGGACGCAGGATGGCGAAGGGTAACCCTAAAAGCGAGTAGGTGGCGATAATGCTGTCAACACCCGTCTCCGGTGTGGCTATCAGAAAGGCTGTGGTGGCACCCTTGGATGCTCCCTCTTTCCGTAAGGACATCGCCGTAGGGATGACTCCGCACGAACACAGTGGAAGGGGTACTCCGAACAGTGCTCCATACAACACCGAACGGAAGTTCTTGCCACTCAAATATCGATGGTACACAACCCCCGGGATGAAAACGTGCATCAGTCCTGCCAAAAGGAACCCTAGTAGAAGGTATGGGGACATTTCATTAACTAAATGTATAATCTCTTGCATAATCTTTTTGTTTTTTACGGCTGCAAAAGAACAACCTTTATTCTGCAAGTGAAAGGCAAATTTAGTGGCCTTGACATTTTGGACAGATGCCTTTGATTACGAATTCCGCCTCTTGAAAAACATAACCTTCCGGTGCTGTGATGGCGGGGATGTGCATGTCTTTCAAACAGGTGGTTTCGTGGCATTTGATACATGTGAAGTGCAGGTGGTGACAGGTGAACTTCCCACAGCGACAAACACAATATTTGCGTACCCCGGAACCGTCATCTATTAGGTGCAATAGGTGGTGTTCGGCAAAGAGTGAGAGCGCCCGAAATACGGAGGAACTGTCGGCATACGATAATATATCCATAACATCCTGAAGCGAAAATGCATTTTGCATCTCCTCGTAAATGGTTCTGTAAACCAGTAGGCGTACCGACGTGCAGCGGATTCCCGCGTCTTGAAGTCTTTTTTTGTAGTCCATAAAGAACAGTTTTTTGTGTACGAGATAGGAAAATGTTGGGTTGCTATGGAATCCACTTCCGATGGATTTCTGTCACTTTGCCATGCTCAATCGTGACGCGCGTGTTGAGTTGGAAGAAGTCCTTCCTGCCATCTTTCAGTTTTTCAATGTATGACCGCTGGCCTTTGTGGATGGTGTCGATAGGGTCGTTCGGAAAACTTCCGCAGTCGAGGATTACGAAATACAGGCTATTCTCGTACATGTTTCGGATGAAATCCTTATTATCTAAGTGATGGGTGCAGGCAACTGTAAGTGCACAGACGATGATTGAAATAGCTGCTATACTCTTCATGATCGTTTTAATGTTTTATTGAATTTGATAGATATTCCTTGCTCGAATGTTTCAAACATGGCTGTCATTTCGGGGCCATCACCTTCTTGGTAACGATCAAGAACCAGCTCTGGCACGTCGCCTCGGATGCTGTAAATTCTCACAAATTGATGGCCGGCCACCATTAGTTTGCCGTCCAATATTGAAACAGGGTAGAGGGTGCCTTGCGATCTAATGGAACCCAGGGCGACGATTTTCCCCTTTCCATCCAGTGCAAAGATGCTGGCTTCAATGGCTTCCTTGTCGGAGTTTTCATTGTTGCCGAATGTTTCTTGTGAGACCAGAAGAACCTTTTGGCCGCTAACCTCTGCGTATGCAAAGGAAGCTGTTTCGCTGAAGTGGTCTGCGAAGGCTTCGAAGGCTTCCTCTGATGTGGATTTTTGGGACGGCTTGGCGTCACGTTGCGTTGGTCTTGGGTTGCTTTGGTGGCAGGATGTCAGTGTCACCAAGGATATTGCAAAGATTAATGTTGCAAACTGTTTCATATGTATTTGATATATGCTGTTGGTTAAAAATGTTTGATGAACTTACTGGGGTGTGGTTGTGGTGTTTGGAGTATCATGAGGCGGGAGGAGCGTTTTCATTCTTGAGGGGCTCCACATGCAGCATGATGTGGGTTTGTTCTCCGAACTCGTCCTTTAGGGCTCGCTCAATGCGGGTGGCGTGCGCGTGGGATTCCTCAAGTGTAATCTCGCCAGGCAGTCTCAGGTGCAGCTCAATGGCCATGATGCTGCCAATACGGCGGGTGTGAAGATGGTGCACATCGCGTACCAGTGGGTCCCGATAGGCTATTTGGATGATGGTGTCTTCAATTTGCTTGGGCAAACTCTCTTCCAGCAGTTCGCCCGAAGCCTGACGAAGGAGTCGCAAAGCCGTAATGATGATCATTGCACTCACCACTACAGCCGCAATAGCGTCGAGCACCGCCCATCTTCCTCCAAGAAGAAGGGCTCCTCCAATACCGAGTGCGGTGCCGATGGAAGAGAGTGCGTCGCTGCGATGATGCCAGGCATTGGCCTCCAATGTCGGAGAATGAACCTCAACGGCTACTTTCTTCGTGGCGCGGAAAACCCACTCTTTCAGTACGATACTCGCTATGGCTGCAATCAGGGCAATTGTTTCCGGTGACTGTTGAGGCGCACCCTGCATGAAATGGATGATCTTCACTATGCCATTCCAGCCCAACAAGATTCCAACCGCCGCTAATGCTATGCCGATGATGGAAGTGGCCATCGTCTCATATTTGCCATGTCCGTATGGGTGGTTGTTGTCGGCTGGTTTGCTGCTGAATCTGACGAGCACGATTACCACGATGTCCGTGAGAAAATCGCTGAGCGAGTGAACGGCATCGGCAATCATGGCAGCCGAATGGCCAAGAATACCCGCCGCGAACTTGCCCGCAAGCAGTATTACGTTGACAATGCTGCCCAGGATGGTTGTCCTGTATATTCGTTGTTCGCGCGTCCGTGTCATGCCTTGTCTATGTGCTCTTCTTTGCGCAGACAATGTGGCAACTTGCCATGTTCGCGATGATGTGCTACGCAGGCGCAACATTTGCCGTGGCGCGGACAATCTTTAGGACAAGTACATTCGAAATACAAATCCTCAGCTACTGTTGATGGTCTATGTGGACAATTCATTGTAAATGTTTTAAAATTCTTGTTTACTTTTAGTTAGACAAAGGTGTGCAACATGAAGACGCCCTTGTTCAACAACAGCGCAAAAATAATAAATTTCGCATAGTTGTTGTCCCAATATTTGGGGTACATAATATGATGCAGACACTACTTGTTGGGGATCTTTTCAATAGAAGATTGCCGTTGTTCTCATTCTAAGGCAATATTTTTCTCTACTTTCCAATGCAGAACTTGCCGAAGATGTTGCCCGGACCGCTCAAACATTCTTTTTTTTCTTAAGTGTTGCGCTTCAACTCCACCGAGATGGGGAGGGCCATCTTCATTATTCCATGCGTTGCCATTTCATTTCTTCGCCCTGACTGTCATACTGTTTGCGCTTGCCGACGGGAGGTTCTTCTGCTGTTCCGAATGCTATGGCCGATTTGAACTCGAGTGTAAAGCTTCCATCCTTTGGTCCTACCGTAGGGCATTCCCTCTTCATCAGCCATGCTTATGGTGATGTATGGTGCTTTGTCGAGCACCTCAAGTGCCCATTCTGCGCTCATTTGTCTGCTTTCTTTTCTCATATTTTTCCTTCTTTATTCATTCTTTGTTTGTATTACATGTTAGGGATGATGAATACAGGTTTTCCCTGTATTCTTGTACGGTCATCTTATTCTTTAAATTATACTCTTGCCCATCTCGTAGGCTTCCTGCAACTTGTCATTGCCCTCAATTGTGCGAGGACCATCTACGCCGCCGCAGAAGAGAGTGCCTTTGAGCTCGCATTTTGGGTAGCAGTCAATCCAGCCGGTGAGACCTGCCTCGGCACGTTTAGGCACTTCGGGTTCATCCTCGGCAGCTGTTGCTCCCTCTATGAGCTTGTCAGCGAGCATTTTCGCTATTTGAGCCTTTGCGAAGGCTGGTGCTTATTACGATTACTTTCTTCACTGTATTTATTTGGTTACTTCGTTGTCAAAACTTTCAGCCTTTTCTGTATCAATTCAAGATACGCGACCTTCATCTCTTCGCTGAGGAAAGAATCGGCTATCAAGTCCTCCCATGTAGGCAGAGCTTTGCGCATATTGTCAATGAGCTGAAGGGTGATGCGTTCCTCGATGCCCATCGATACTGATGCCATGAGGAAATCTGCCAGTTTCAAACGTGACTTCTTGTCGTTCAATGTGAGTGCAAACTCCTCTTTGTCCTTGGGATTGGCAATGGCAATATTCAGCAGGTCGTATGCCGGTGTGAGTTGATAGAGTTTCTTCGGACGGTACAGCGAGAAGTTCTTCAGGTGCATGTCATTGTTGCCTGTAATGAAGGAAAAGAGAAGCACCTGCATGAAATTCACGAGGTCAAGCTTCGGCGTAGAACTATAGGTCGCAATCGTCTTGGCAATCTGTTCGCACGAACTCTTGTATTTGTATTCGGTAGGATGGAGGGTGAGCTGACACATGTCCTCCATGTCAATCTTCTCGCCCTTCTTTGTTCGATCTATGCGACGGGTGATGTAGCCGAGGCTTCCGTCTGCCAGTCGGATGAGCGAATGAGGGACGACTTTGATACGTGCCGCTTCTGCCATGTGCATGGTGAGGTCTTCGTTCTCGGGCAGTTCAGGGTATGCGTCTGTTTGTGGCTTGAAGATGAAATCTCCCCAAAGTCCTACGATAGTGAGCCGGTTGCATCCCTCGTGCTTATGAAGGCTCAGCGAGAGTTTCGGCTGTACACCCGTCAGCGACGTTTGCGCTTGTATGACCTGTGCGGCAAGAGCATCAAGATCTTCCCGACGATACTCCAGCAATGGTGCATCCGCAGTACCGAAGAACTTGCGCACACACCTGGGATGAAAGTCTTTCTGACCTTCGTCCAACTCTTTATAACAATATAGACACTTGCACATACGCGTTATTCGTTTACGGGTATAACACTCACGCTACCGATGCACTCCTTGCAACACAGCAACAGGAGCGACATTCGGTCGAGCACGCTGATGTCGGTGTTGTGCAAAGCAACGTCGAGCAACCATCCCTCAGGAATCAATCCGTCGAAGAACGGAAACAACACAGGGCTTGTGTAAGCCTCTGGCTGCAAGGGAAGGGTGAGCGAGATGGCTGCTGCTGACGGTGAGGCGAGATAAGAGTCATCGTATTTGAACATGTATTCGCCTCCGTCTTCTGTCAGCATACCTGCCAACATTTCCTTTCTGTATATTTTGGCTTGTCGCATAGCTGTTATTCCTCGTTAAACCTTGGTGTTGCCACCAACGTATAGTTGAACAAATCGAGCAACTGGTTCACTTTATCCATGCGTAGCGTAGGTTTGCCTTGCTCCAGTTGGCGCACAAAGTTAAGGCCCACGCCCGACTTCATGGCAAGTTCCTCCTGCGTCAAGCCATATTCCTTGCGCAAATCCTTTACCGTCTGTGATAATTGCGTTCTTTCCATAGAAAACTTATCTTGAGTTGTTGAAAGAGATGTTAAATTACATCATATCGGATGCAAAAATACAAATTATTTCTCAAATTACATCTTTTCGGATATAAAAACACCCAACTTTTAACAAATTATATCTTTTCGGATGTATTTATGCTAAAAGTCGGGTGATTTTTTCTTGCTTTATTTTCTTATTTGTGTGCTTCGTTGTATTGTTCGTCGGTTACGGGCTCAAGCCATTCGTTGCTCTCGGGATCTCCAACATGAACATGACTCGTAAGGTGTTGGAACCAAGAATCCTTGGTTGCTCCGTGCCAATGCTTTACGCCTTCTGGGATGTCGATGATGTCGCCTGCATGAAGTCGGATGGCGGGCTTCCCCCATTCCTGGTAGATGCCTTCACCGCTGACGCAGATGAGTATCTGATGTGCACCGTGGTGGACGTGCCAGTTGTTGCGACAGCCAGGCTCGAAGGTGACGTTGGCGTAACTTGCTACCGATTTTTCGCCATTGGTGAGGTTCTTTGGTTGGATAGGCGCAAGGTAGCTATTGCCGGTGAAATACTGGGCGTAGACATCGTTGGGGTTGCCCTTGGGCCAGGCGCCAGCTTGCGCATCAGCAGAGGCATCACATTGTGAGAGCCCCTTATCAGAGAGGAACTTGCAGAGTTCATCCACTACTTCCTGGGTGTTTCCCATGTTCACAGCGCCTGCCTTGTGTGCTGCCAGCTGTGGCGCAACGCCTTTTAAGGCAGAGAGGGCTGCCACGGTGACAATCTCGCGGTCGGCGGCAGAGAGTTGGTCGCCGGCAAAGATGTCGCCGAAGAGGTGGGCCTTAAGGTAGTAGTCGTTCTGTGGACAAAACGCATAGTTGAAGGGACGACCAGAAAGTTTGGTCTGTATTTCGGTGCCGACAGCAAGAGCCTTTTGAGCGTTATCCCAAAGAGCCGGACGTGTCCAAGGTTTTCCTTCAATCCAGTTGGGGTTCCCAGATTCCAGCACCTTGTTCAGCACGCCCAACGCATTGAGCGAGCGGGGAAATCCGGTGTAGGCATAGAGCTGCGAGAAGGCTTCTTTGACTTCGTTGATTGTAACACCACCATTGAGAGCGGCGAGAATTGCCGGTTCAAGGCGAACAAGATCGCCCTGGGCCTCAAGTGCGGCGATGGTTGCCAGATGTTTCTGTCTGTCGGTAAGTGACTGTGCGGATAGTGTTGTTGCCATTACGAATAGTGTTATAATGATGGATGAAAATTGTTTCATTCTTATTCTTCCTAAATAAATTAATGATAAAAACTATTGTGTGATCTTCAAAATGTCCTCCACGATTTGCTCGTCGAGCAGACGGTTGTCGCTGAGAAGCTCGTGAAGATTGAAGCGGTCGTAGAGATCTTTCTTGATGCCGCCAACCAGTACTTTCATGTCTGAAGTGCCATAATAGGAGGCGATGCGCTCACCGAACCCACCATCCTTAGAACCGTCTTCCAGGGTTACCACAAGCTTGTGGTGTGCTTTCAGTGCCTCCAAGGTGTTGGCATCTACGGCATTCAAGTAACGAGGGTTGATCAGCGTTGCATCGATACCTTGTTCTGCCAGCAGGCGGGCTACCTGCTCACCTTTCTGGTAGAATGAGCCGGCTGCAATGATAGCCACTTCCGAACCTTCATGCATCACTTTATAGTGTGATTCATAACTATACTGCGTATCAACGTTTTCGGTGGTATGGATTACGCCATTGCTTGGGATGCGGATGGCGATAGGTTTCTTGTCCTGCAGGATGGCCCATCGAAGCATGGCAAAGTACTCCTCGCAGGTGGTTGGGGCAAGGTAGATAAGTCCAGGGATGCTGCACAGCATAGGGATGTCGAACAGGCAGATGTGGGTGATGTCGTTCATCGTACCAGCACCACCCCAGGCCACATTGATTACAGCCGGATTGGAGTTGATGCAGAGGTCTTGTGCGATCTGGTCGTAAGTGCGCTGGATGAAGGTGCTGTAAACCGTCCATACGGGGCGGAGGCCACCCTTAGCCATACCGCTTGCCATGGCACAAGCCTGTTCCTCGGCAATGCCCATGTCGATGTGCTGCTTGCCAGCCTCCTTACGCTTGTCTGGAGAAAAACCGGCGGCTGCCGGCGTTCCGGCCGTGACGGCAATGAGCGTAGGATCGTTCTTCATCTCACGGAGCATCCAGTTGCTGTAGAGTTCCT